>JBAVAA010000473.1:0-4315 GCA_049585515.1 Terriglobales bacterium
GTTATGGGCCGAGTCGACCAGGTCGACAAGCCAGGCCGGTTCGTGACCGCAACCGTCGCGGGAGAACCCTTGGTGGCAGTCCGCGGCAACGACGGCGTTTTGCGCGCCTTCTATAACGTCTGCCGCCATCACGCGGCGGCCGTGGTAACAGAAAAGTGCGGGCAGGCATCGATTTTGCACTGTCCCTATCACGGATGGAACTATGGCCTGGATGGAACACTCAAGGGA
The DNA here is from genome assembly GCA_049585515.1 of Terriglobales bacterium. Lineage (GTDB taxonomy): Bacteria > Acidobacteriota > Terriglobia > Terriglobales > Acidobacteriaceae > Acidiflorens. Next base: position 229 of record JBAVAA010000473.1, read on the forward strand.
ATCCCCGAGTTCGACGGCGTAAAGAACTTCGAACGCAAGGACAACGGTCTCGTTCCGGTACGGGTAGACATCTGGGAACAGTTTGTCTTTGTGAATCTCGATCCAGACGCGCCTCCGCTGCCGGAGTTTCTCGGTCGGTTAGTCAAGCGTACGGCTCCGCTCGGCCTGAGTAAGCTGCATCACTTTACCAGTCATATTTATGACATCCACTGCAACTGGAAGGTTTTTGTGGATAATTACCTCGATGGCGGTTACCACGTGCCGCATCTGCATAAAGGACTGAATTCAGTTCTCGATTACAAGCAGTACACAATCGAAAATGAGGACCGCTACTGTCTCCAGTCGAGTCCTATGGTGAGCGCGAGCGAGGACGCCCCTACAGGCGCCACGCGCAAGGGTGATCGGGCCTGGTATTTCTGGCTATATCCCAATTTCATGTTGAATCACTACGAAGGCTATCTGGATACGAACCTGGTGATTCCCTTGGACGTGGACCATTGCCGTGTGATTTTTGATTTCTATCTTAGCGACATGAGCGAGTCGGCGCACGCTTACAACGAGCAGAGCGTAGCCGTTGGGAATCGCGTGCAGGGTGAAGATCTGGGAATCTGCGAGGCCGTGCAACGGGGGTTGAAGTCTCGCGCCTATGGTGCGGGCCGGCTCTCCGCGCGAAGAGAAGCGGGCGAACACTTATTTCATCGGTTGTTGGCGGCCGATTTGAAGTCACGTTGACACTTATTATCCGCAAGTGTAACGTTCGGAGCGCAACCCAACCCAGGAAAATTGAGGAGGAACAATAAGCATGAGGAAACATTCGTGTAGAATTTTTGCGATCGTATGCGCGCTCGCCATGATAGCCGCTTTTACTGCATCCGCATTCGCGCAGAACGATATGAAAGAAAAGCCGCCGATGTACAGTTACGTCAGCTTCTGGAACATTCCCCGCGCCCACTGGGCAGACATGGAAAAGGCGGATGCCTCCACTCAGAGCGTTCTGGACAAGGCAATGGCCGACGGAACCATAATCGGCTACGGCGCTGACGAAAGCATGGTGCACCAGCCGGACGGCGCCACGCACGATAGCTGGTGGTCGGCAATGTCGATGGCCGGACTGATGAACGTTCTCGACAAGTTCTATAAGAACGGCTCTTCCACCTCATCCGTGCTCACCAGCGCCACCAAACACTGGGACAGCATCATGGTTAGCCGCTATTATGGCTGGCATTCAGGATCGTTCAAGGGCGCCTACACGCGCGCCGCGGAATTCAAACTGAAGACCGATGCCCCGAATGACGCAGTCGAAATGCTCAGCAAACATCTCTTCGTGCCGATGATGGAGAAAATGCTGGCCGACGGCACTATCCGTGAATACGAAATCGACACTGAAGCGATACACACGGAAGACCCCGCATCATTCTGGGTGATTTTCGTTTCCACTAATGCTGATGGCCTCGATAAATTCAATGCCGCCGTCGGCGATCTGCACAAGACCAATCCACTGGGCGGACCTGCGATCGGAGCGATGGTCGACTTCACCTCGCACCGCGATTATCTCTCGAGCTCCACCGGAACCTACAAATAACAGAACTCTCTGGTGCCCCGTCCAAGCTTCGCTTGGGCGGGCCTATTTCAGCCGCGATATCCGAGATGGTTGACTTGCGTACTCCAGATGTCTACCATCGCGAGCGCAACCATTCCCTTTCAGGAGGCGTTCTCTTATGACGCATGCGCCAAGAAATACACTCATGCTCTTTATCGGCACGTTACTGCTCATCGCCACGGCCTCTGCGCAAATGAACATGCCCAAGCCCGGCCCCGAGCAGAAGAAACTCGACTACTTTACCGGCAACTGGACTTGCGATGGCGAGCTCAAGCCAGGTCCCATGGGACCCGGCGGCAAAATGACCACGAGCGACGACACCAAGTGGATGGATGGCGGCTTCTTTGTCGTCATTCACAGCCAGTACAAAAGTCCAATGGGTAACGGAAGCGGACTCTCCTTCCTCGGCTACGATGGCGACGAAAAAAAGTACACCTACAACGAGTTCAACAGTGATGGCGAGGCCATTGTCTCCAAAGGAACTGTGGACGGCGATTCCTGGACCTGGATTGGCGATATGAAGCAACCTGCTGGCAAAGGCCGCTTCAGCGAAAAAATTCTGTCGCCGACGTCCTACAACTTCAAATTTGAGATGTCCACTGATGGCGCTAACTGGACGCCGATTATGGATGGTAAGTGCACGAAGCACAAATAGTCTAAAGGTCGGAAATCCGCTGCCGCCGACGTAGCAGGTTCGCGCAACAATGGGGACGGGCATTCTCGCTCGTCCCCATTTTTATTAACCTGAATCATCCAACTCTTACCGCCTCGCTGATTCCACAATCGCTCACTTCACCATTGCCAGTGACATCACATGAACCTGGTTCTTGTCCGGATACACATGTGCGGTCAGGATCACGTGGTGTCCCTCATGTCCTTTCACCGCTTCTCGGTTCACAATCTCCCAGCTCTTCTTGTCCTTGTCGTTCACAAACATCTTCCCGTCATCGCTGATTTTGCCAGTGATCTTAACCGCTTTCTGGGGGGTATCAGCCTTCATCGTGTCGTGTCCCATCGCGTCCTGAGCTGCAGCCACTCCCACGAGACTTAGAATGGCCAGTGCTAGACAGATTGCCATCAGCTTTCTCATCCTCTTGTCCATCACGCAGATTGCACAAACTTGCCGTCGGCCAGTATATGGCCGATCTTCGCTTCGAAATGTAAACTTTCTGTGCGCGCAGCGCCGAAAACCAGCCAACCCGTGTCTCATCTTGAGGCATCGCCGCCCCGGCCGGGCAGTGTGTCCCATTTATAATCATTGGTTCGGCTCGGGTTCAGCTCGCACCCTGATTTCAGCTGAATCATTCAGAACAAATTCGGCTCTACAAGGCGAAAACGTGCTCGATTTTTTAGGCGACCTCAAACGAACTCATATGTGCGGAGAGCTTCGCCTCTCCGATGCCGGTAAAAAAGTCGTGCTCATGGGATGGGTCAATCGGCGCCGCGATCTGGGCCAGATTATTTTCATCGATCTGCGCGACCGCTCCGGCATAACCCAAGTCGTATTCAGCCACGAGTTAAGCGCATCGGTGCACGAGAAAGCGGAAGCGCTGCGCAATGAGTTTGTGATCGCCGCCATCGGAACCGTCAAGCGCCGCGATCCCGACACCATCAATCCCAATATCCCAACCGGCGAGGTCGAACTCGTGGTGGAAGACTTGCGCATTCTGAACGTGTCGAAGCAACTGCCCTTCCTGCCGTCGGACACAGTTCTCGCGAACGAAGAAATGCGCCTGAAATATCGCTACATCGATCTGCGCCGCGATGCCATGCAGTTCAACATCGAACTGCGCCACAAAGTGGCCCTGGCGATCCGCGAAAATCTGGCTTCGCTCGGATTCTTCGAAATCGAGACTCCCTTTATGACGCGCTCTACGCCCGAGGGCGCGCGCGACTATCTCGTTCCCAGCCGCGTGCAGCCCGGAATGTTCTACGCCCTGCCGCAGTCGCCGCAACTGTTCAAACAGATCCTGATGATTTCCGGCTTCGACAAATATTTCCAGATCGTGCGCTGCTTCCGCGATGAGGATCTCCGCGCCGACCGTCAGCCCGAATTCACCCAGATCGATCTGGAGATGTCCTATCCCCAGCCGGAGCGAGTTTGGGAGGTCGTAGAGAGCTTTCTGACCGCTGCCTTCAAAGCGGCAGGGCACGAGATCAAAACCCCGTTCCCGCGCATGGATTTCGACGACGCCATTCGCCAGTACGGCATCGATAAGCCCGATCTGCGCGTGCCCGCCTTCACCGCCGTGCGCGATTGTTTTACGCCAGATGAGCTTCAAGGGTTAGCGATAAACGAAGACTTGCCGGTGATTGCTATCCGCATTCCGCACGTAGGCGAGCTTTCTCGCAAGGAGCGCGACGACATCAAGCCACTCTTTGTCTCCAAAGGCGGAGCGCGCGTGTTCGAAGATTTCAAGCGCATCGAGAGTAAACATCCCGAGGCGGCAGCGAAAATCCGCGCGAAAGCAGGCGCCGCGCCCGATG
>JBAVAA010000474.1:0-6077 GCA_049585515.1 Terriglobales bacterium
GGCAAGGGCAGGGAGAGGATGTGACTCCCGCCCTGGCTGCGAAGATTCTTCAATACCACTTCCAGCATGGCGCGCGCGTCGGCGAAGCGTGAGTTGTTTGGATGGCTTCGCGTTCCTGCGAGGCAGAGCCCGCCACCACACAGAACGTTGGAGCCTATCTGCGGTTACTTTCGATTCCCCGATCGCCTTGAATAACGCGCCCCCGGACTGTTACATTGCGGCCAGTACCATACCAGTACTATAGCCGTCCCTCCGTGAGGCGAGCCATGTCCATGGTCGTGAAACTCGAAGACGATCTCGGCGAACGCAGCGAGTGGGTCATGCTGCACGGGGTGGTTCCCGCCACCAGCCAAGCGGATTTCCTGCTGCTCAGCGGCATTGATCCGTTCGGCAAAACCGTGTTCAACCACCTGCAGATGGAAGCCTTTCTCAAGGAATGGGACCGCGCAAAAGATCGCGTTCGCGACGACAGTCAGTTAGAGGCCTGGGAGAAGGTGAAGGACATGGCCGAAACCTGCCGCCACGATCGCGATCTGTATCTGCGCTTTGTGGGAAATTAACTCACCTGAAGCCGTCTCCCTCCCCCCAAGCGAGATCACTTCGACAGCGTTCCCAGCGCTTCGCGAAACAACATTTCAAAACTCTGGAGATTTTTCCCGCCGCGCGCGGCCAGCAGCGCTTTGTCTGCCGCGGCGCGCTGATAACCGAGGTTGATCAGCGCCGAAATAACATCTTCCTCCACCGGGCTCGCCGGAGAAGCGCTGGTTTCGGATGCTCCCACCGGCGACGGCAGTTTATCGCGCAGTTCCAGGACCATGCGCTCCGCCGTCTTTTTGCCGATTCCTGGAATCCGCGTGAGCCGTGCCAGGTCGCCTCCGCGAATCGCTCCCACCATCTCGTCGGCGGGCATGCCGCTCAGGATCGTGATCGCCAGCTTCGGACCGATCCCGCTTACGGTCAACAGTTTTTCGAAAAGCTGCTTTTCGGCGAGCCGCAGAAACCCATACAAGCTGAGTGCATCTTCGCGAACATGGGTATGTATGTGGAGAGCGACTTCAGCGCCGGCCGCAGGCATCTCTGTGAACGTGGGTACGCTGATGGCGACGTCGTAGCCGACGCCCTGAGTTTCCACGATCGCCTGATTTGGATGTTTCGCCAGCAGCGTTCCTCGAAGATGGGCAATCATCGGAGGTAATTGTACAGTCTGCGTAAGAACATCTAACTCCGGCTGTGCATTGGTCCCCTCTCATTCTGCGGGAGTCGGGCGAATACAATTGCACTTTTCCTCCCCTTTCCACAGGAAGTTTCTACCCTTCACAGTTTTTACACAACCAGGCTGCACTTTGCAGTTGCCTTAGTCTTTTCGCTCCCGCAAAGTGCTTTCATTCAAAAACGTGAGATGTTCTGAAACTGTTCGACAAGAGTTCAGCGTTGCCGGTGATTTTCGAGAGTGAGTCACCGGGGGAAAGTCGGCGCATGTCCAGTGCGTCGGCGCCCGGGCTTCGCGGCCTCCTGAGAAATCCCCCTTCCAAGGAGGATGAAAGCGCTGAACTGTACCGTGAAGCGCAAGCTTCGCGGTGAAAGTCGATGCAATGCGCTCTTCGGGGTGCAGTTGCGCGACAATCTTTCGCCCCGGCGAAAGACAGCAGGCAGAACATCCGCGAAAACAATGCGGCTTGGGTGGCTGGCCTAGGCCGCATTTGTTTCATCCGAAAACCGCAGGTCGTAATCCAATGAAAGCCACTTTGCCAATTGTGCTCCTCTTGGCTCTTCCCGGATTTCTTGCGTCTTCCGCCTCCCTGGCCCATGCTGCCGAGGGATGGCAAGACGAGCTCGCCGACCACATCACGGGAACCTGGAAGGTCGAGGGACAAGTCCTGGGGCGCGACGCGCATCACGAAGTCAACGCCGAGTGGGTGCTGAATCATCAGTTCGTTCGCATCCACGAAAAGACGGCAGCGTCCGCGCCCGCCGCAGAGCACCGCTACGAAGCGATCTGGTTTCTGGGCTACGACGCAATCAGCGAGCGTTACGTGCTCCACTTGCTCGACGTTTTCGGTGGGCGCTTCTCGGAAACACTCGGTTACGGGACGCGCACGGGCAACGAGATTCGTTTCGTCTTCGAGTACCCCGACGGGCCCTTCCACACCGTCTTCCGCCGGTCTCCTGAAAATAGGAGCTGGCAGTGGCTCATGGAACAGAAGGACAAAGAGGGTAAGTGGACAAAGTTTGGTGATCTCAGGCTAACGCCTCTGCCCAAATGACGGAGGGCGAGGCTCCGCAGTCGGAATTTCCAATCTATTGATAACAAATATATTACGTATGTTTTTGTCGATCCCCCAATTTATAAGATAATAATATGATATAATATCTCCATATTGGTGGATAAATGAGTTCCGTCGCACGCCTGCACCGCCAGAAAATCTCGACTACGATTTCACCCACAGCCTTCTCTTATCTGGAGCAACTCATAGAGAAGGGCGAGGTTCAGAATCTGGCCGAAGCCATTGACTTCGCGATCGACCGCCTTCTGGTTTTCGAGAACCGGGAACGACTAGAACACGACACTGCTGCTTATTTCTCGAATCTCACGGACCAAGAGGCTGCCGAGGAACGGGCACTGGAGACAGCGCTCTATCAGAGTGCGGCGGAGATCGACGTTGACAGCTAGCGTGTTTCCGAGGCGGGGTGAGATTTGGACCGCCAATCTCGGGAGCCCGCCCGTCCGTCACTGGGTCCTGGTTGTTTCGCTAGATGGAAGAAACCTCAGTGATCGAACAGACACGGTGCTGATTGTGCCTCTGAGCAGCGGCGGTCCAGAGGGAGCGACGGTCGTCCCTCTGCCCTCTGGTGAAACCGGACTTCCCAGTCCTTCCTTCGTTAAAGGCCATTTCATCCAGGCCTTCCCCAAGCGCTGGCTGCTTGAACGCGAAAGACGCGTCCTGTCAAATACACGAATGCGCGAAGTAGTGATGGCAATTCGCAGGAGCTTCGACCCAGATGCGCCATGGCCGGAACGACGCGTATCCGGATAATGACTGCGGAGTTGTCCACACCTTTCCCACAGCCGGGACGCGGCTGACTATTCCCTTGGGCGCGTTCCACGTTCATAATCACTACGGGATCCGTCTTCGCCCCTAATGACCTCGACTTCCTCCGACAACTTCAAAGAGACGCTCAAGCAGCAGGCCGATATCGTCCGCATCGTCGGAGATTACGTCAAGCTGAAGAAGGCTGGGGCGCAGAATTTCTCCGGGCTTTGTCCGTTTCATGCCGAGAAGACGCCGTCGTTCTCGGTGCATGCCACGCGTCAGTTTTATCACTGCTTTGGCTGCGGAGAGTCGGGGGACGTTTTCGCCTTTGTTCAGAAGGTCCAGAACATTACTTTTCCGGAAGCCGTCCGGCTGATTGCGCAGAAGCTGGGCGTGCCGATACCCAAGATTAGCTTTTCCAGTCCCGCGGAGGCGCATGATGCGCAGATTCGCATGGCGCTGCTCGACGTGCATGTGCGCGCGGCGGCCTTCTTTCAGGATTGCCTGCGGCGGCCCGAAGGCGCTAACGCGCGCGACTATCTGAAGAATCGCGGGCTGGATGCAGAGACCATTTCGCGTTTTCGCATTGGATATGCACCCGATTCGGGATTCCTGCTGCGCGACGCTCTGCGGCGCGAATTCGATGAGGAGTTGTTGCGGGAGAGCGGGTTGTTTTCGTGGAAGGAGGACAGCCGTCAGCCGTCAGCGATCAGCCCTCAGCCAAGGCAGGTCCTTCGCTCCGCTCAGGATGACAATTTGCTAGAGAGGTCGGTTGCGAACGACGAACGGCAAACCGCGGACAGCGATCCCTCGCAGCCCGCCGCCATCTACTCCAAATTCCGCAATCGGGTAATGTTTCCCATCGCCAACGAGCAAGGCAAGGTAATTGCTTTCACCGGTCGTACGCTCTCGACCGATGAAAGGGCTGGCCCGAAATATCTGAACTCGCCGGAGACGCCGATTTACTCGAAATCGCGCGTTCTTTTCAATCTGGACAACGCTAAGGAGTGGATTCGCAAAGAGTACGCAATTCTGGTCGAAGGTCAAATGGACTGCATCTCGGTTTATGCGGCTGGGTTTCACAACGTAATCGCCAGTTCAGGTACGGCCTTCACGGAACTCCAGGCCAAGCTTTTAAGCCGGTTCTCGAAAAACATCATCGTCAACTTCGATCCCGACGCGGCGGGAGCCCGCGCCACGGAGCGCACGCTCGCGCTATTGGTCGAAGAGGAATTCGACATCAGGGTGTTAACGCTGGAGGCGGGATTCGATCCCGACCTCTTCATCCGCCACAAAGGCAAAGAAGCCTACCGCGCGGCGCTCAAGCATCCCCAAAAGTACTTTGACTATCTGATCGACCGCGCCAGAGCCATGTTTCCGGCGCGCAATTCGGAGAGTAAAGTCAAGGCTGTCAACCATCTTCTGCCGCACATTCAGCGCGTGCCGAACCGCATCGTCCGCGATGGACTGGCCCTCGAAATTTCGCAGAAGCTGGGCATCGATTCCGCCGTCCTGCGCCAGGAATTGAAGCACGTAGCCGCCACGCGCTCCGCGACCCAGGTCAAAGCCTCCGCGGAGGCGCAAATCACCGGGGCCGAACGCGTCCTGATCCGGGCGCTGGCTTCGGCAACGCAAATGCAATCCATTGTGACGCGGAGTTCGGCGAGAGATGGAACGGACGAGGAGTTCGATCCCGCCCGCCAGGCGCAGTACGCGCTGCAATCGGAACATCTGTATGAGGGGCTGGCCTCGCAGTCCTTGATGGAGGCTCTGCTGGAAGCGGGAACCGAGACGGCCGACGTCCTGGCGCTGCCGAAGACGGAAGAAGACCGCCGTCTCTTGGCTTCGATCCTGATGCACGAGGAGGAAGATCTCACGCCCGAAACGGTAGAAGGCGCGGTGCGGGCCTTGCGAAGGATTTATCTGCGGAGGCGACTGGAGGAAGTGCAGACCGCTTTGCAGCCTTCGGGACTTTCGATGGCGGAAAAACAGGCGCTTTTGCAGGAAAAAGTGCGTCTAAAGCGGGCTTTGATGGATCCCGGCCTCGCCGATGCGGCCAGCCAGGCTTCCTGAGCGGCCGGAGAGCAGCAAGCCCCGTCCCTAACTTTGGAACGAAACCGGGCCGAACGCCATCTAAAGAATTAGCGGGAAATGAGATACGGGCAGAGAGAGCAGTTGACGTGCTATACTTTTAGGGTTTGTGCGCCTCGCGCACGACTCCGTCTAAACTCCTACCGCTGAAGAGACTGTGGCGTCCGCGAACCGGCGAACGTCCCGAGGATAATCTGCATTGGCACTTGACGACAAGTACGACGACATAAAAAAGCTGATCGACGCAGGCAAAGAGAAGGGATATCTGACCTATGATCAGGTCAACGACCTTATCCCGCACGATGTGCACTCTCCTGAGGACCTGGAAGATCTGCTAACCACGATCGGAACGCAGGGAATCGATGTACTCGAAAGCTCGAAAGGGCCGACGACCGATCTGGAAAAAAAATTCGAGGAAGTGGATGATGCGTCCGAGGATGTCGAACTCGACCTAACCCCGGGCGCGCTGGAAAAAACCAATGACCCTGTCCGCATGTATCTGCGCGAGATGGGGACCGTGCCTTTGCTGACCCGCGAAGGCGAAGTCGAAATCGCAAAAAGGATCGAGCGCGGCCAAAACCGCGTTCTAAAGGCGCTTTCCCGCTCGCCGATCGTAATTCGTGAACTGCTCGCTTTGGGCGAGGACCTTGAGAAGGGCGTCCGCTCAATTAAAGAGCTGGTGACGTTCGACGAAGAGGAGATCACGGAAGAGATTGTCGACAAGCGTCTGAAAGAATTCCTCGCCAAGATCAACACGCTCGACAAGCTTTACAAGAAGGTGATGCCGTTCGTAGAGAAATTGGCGGCGGTCAACCAGAAGAAGAATCCCCGCGGCCACCGTCGGCTTCGCCGCAATCTGGCCCGCGCCATCGTGCGCACCTCGCAGGCGGTGCGCAAGCTGGGCTTCACCAACAACGAACGCAAGCGCCTGATCGAGCGCGTCAACCGCACGGT
>JBAVAA010000475.1:0-2966 GCA_049585515.1 Terriglobales bacterium
GCAAAAACGGATTTTCATTGCCGTCGGATTTCATCAGTCCGGCGTTGATCGCCTCCTGACGTTTACGCTCCGCGTCGAAATGTCCATTCGCGGGCGCGGCTTGCAGGCCCTTGGCGTACTGCACGGCGTTCGGGCCGGCGATAAAGCCTCCGTAGATGCACGACATCAGCGAATTCGCGCCCAGGCGGTTCGCGCCATGGTATTGGTAATCGGCTTCTCCGGCGGCGTAGATGCCGGGGATGTTCGTCGCCTGTTTGTAATCGATCCAGAGGCCGCCCATGGTGTAGTGCATGCCGGGGAAAATCTTCATCGGAGTGACCCGGGGATCGTCGCCGACAAACTTTTCGTAAATTTCGAGGATGCCTTCCAGCTTACGGTCGAGCGTCTTGGCGTCGATGTGAGTGAGGTCGAGGTAAACCATCGGCTTGCCATCGATGCCCAGGTTGAGCTCGAACACTACTTTGAAAATGGCGCGGGTCGCGACATCGCGCGGGACCAGGTTGCCGTATTTCGGATACCACTCTTCGAGGAAATACCAGCGCTCGCCTTCAGGAATGGACTTCGGGTCGCGCTTGTCGCCCGCCGTTTTCGGGACCCAGACGCGTCCCCCTTCGCCGCGCGCCGATTCCGACATCAGGCGCAGCTTGTCTTCTCCGGGGATGCAAGTGGGATGCACCTGAATGAATTCGCCGTTCGCGTAGTAGCAACCTTGCTGATAGAGCGCGGACTGCGCCGACCCGGTGCAGACGACCGAGTTCGTAGACTTGCCGAAGATGGCGCCGCACCCGCCGGTTGCGATTATGATGGCGTCGGCGGGGAAGGTGCGGACCTCCATGGTGCGCAGATCCATCGCGCAAATGCCGCGGCAGACGTGCTTTCCGTCGAGCACGGCGGAGAGAAACTCCCAGTGCTCGTGCTTCTTCACTTTGCCTTCGGACTCGTAACGGCGGACCTGCTCATCGAGCGCGTAGAGAAGTTGCTGACCGGTGGTTGCTCCGGCGAAGGCGGTGCGGTTGTAGAGTGTGCCTCCGAAGCGGCGGAAATCGAGCAGGCCTTCGGGCGTGCGGTTGAAGGGAACACCCATGCGGTCGAGGAGGTCGATGATTCCGGGAGCAGCCTCGCACATGGCCTTGACCGGCGGCTGGTTGGCGAGGAAGTCTCCGCCGTAGATGGTGTCGTCGAAATGCTGCCAGGTGGAATCGCCCTCGCCCTTCAGATTCTTGGCGGCGTTGATGCCTCCCTGGGCGCAGACTGAATGCGAGCGTTTTACGGGGACGATGGAAAAAAGGTCAACCTCACCGCCCATTTCGGCGATCTTGATGACTGCGGCCAGGCCAGCCAGGCCGCCGCCTACTACTATTATTTTCGGAACTGCCATTTTTATATAAGTCCAATCTTTCGGGCGAATATTGGTTTCGGTTGGGCAGCCAGCAGCGGCTAAAACCCTAACCTATTCCAGCACCTTGCGGTATGCCTGAAGGCATACCCTGATACGAATCGCACACTTCTATGCGTCCGCTTTATGCTTCAGCGCATCGTGATGTTTTCCGAATTCGCATTTGAGTCCAGCGGCTGCAATGGCGTATTCAGGAATCCGTACATGCTGACCGCGCCTACGGAAACCAGGCCGAGGGCGAGTGCGAGGCAAAGGTAGCCAAATCGGCGGCGCGCATTTTCACCTGTTGTGATGCCCCACTTCGCCGCGAACAACCACAGGCCGTAACTGAAGTGCCAGGAAGCGGCGATGATACCGATCGCGTAGAAGGCGATCATCCACGGATTCTGAAATTCCGTCTGCACTTTGGCGAACGACTGCATGGGATGGGTCGGAAGGTGCACGCCGGTGAAGCGCAGAAAGTAAGTGTGCTGCACCATGAAGATCAGCGCGACGATGCCCGTCCAGCGTTGCGAAAAGTACAACCAGTTGCCCGTCCACGGGTACTCCGCGACGTTCGTCTCGCCTTGATACCAGATGTATAGGCCGTAGAGTCCGTGATAGAGGATCGGAATCCAGATGAAGAACAACTCCAGCAGAAAAACGGCGGGCAGGCTGTTCAGAAACTCAACTTGCTTTCCGTAGGCGATCGGACCTTTGAAGGCTTCGGCGTTGGAGATGAAATGTTCGAGAAGGAAAGCTCCGATGGGTACGACGCCGCTGATCGAATGCAGCCGCCGCAGAAGGAACGACGTGCCCGTGCCGGCGCGTAGTGGGGCGACACCCGATTTGATTTGGGGAACGGCGGTACTGGCAGTTGCTGCCACGATGACTACTCCTTACGTGATGCGGCGTCCAAACTAAAACTAATGATTATCATTTTTCGCAGTACGAGAAGTCAAGGAGAGATCCGGGAATGCAAAGCGCGAATGAACGCTCGCGCAGAAGGACGCGTCTTTGGGGATACAGACCAATGTGATCTTGGCGCACGCTCAGAACATTACTATCCTCGCTGAGCGAGTGCTCTTCAAGCGCTCGGGAGATAGCAATGGAGAGTGTATTTCAATGGAACGACCGCTACAGCGTTAAGGTCCAGGCCCTGGATAATCAGCACAAGCAGTTATTCGAGATTATTAACGAACTATTTGCGGCCATGCGATGCGGGCACGGCAAGGACGTGGTCGCGGATGTCCTTCAGCGTTTGGTTAACTACACGGTCAAGCATTTTGCGGCGGAAGAAAAGCTAATGGATGACAACAAATATCCGTCACTGGCCGCGCACCGCATTGAGCATAAGATCTTGACTGACAAGGTGCTGGCATTCAAAAAGGAATTTGATGCCGGCCACGCGAATATCTCCCCGAAATTGCTGACTTTTCTCCAAAACTGGCTCACCGACCATATCGAAACCGTCGATCAAAAGTATAGTGAATTCCTCAATTCGAAAGGGATACGCTAGGCTCCGAGGTTCGATGCACGGTTGCGGGTGGGGTGTCCGGATCAACCGCTAGTTGGCCGCAGCCACCTCAGG
>JBAVAA010000476.1:0-4817 GCA_049585515.1 Terriglobales bacterium
AGTCTGCGTAAGGGTGAAGACATCAACGTTGGAACTCAGATCCGGTTCCTTCGCGCTATTCGACTGCATGGCGATATAGCTGGCGCCGTTGAAAGTCGCAACGTCATTGACGTTGTAACTCTGGGTCGAAGACCATGCGCCCGTGAAGTTAAAAGCTGTGCCATTGATTCCATTCGTACCATTTGTTCCAGCAGCGCCCTGCGGACCTGCCACGCCCGCCGGTCCTTGAGCACCGTTTGCTCCCGTCAAACCGATCGGTCCTTGTGGACCCTGCGCTCCCGCCGGACCCTGCGCTCCAGTTGCCCCCGCGGCGCCTTGCTGCGCCATCACGGTCCAGTCCGTGGGATTGGAGTCGGGAGTGCCCGCACCCTGATTAACAACGGTCGCCACATAGGTAGATCCGTTATAAGTGGCAACATCGTTGATGTTGTAACTCGTGGAGTTATTAAAAGGTCCGGTAAAGTTGAAGCCTGTCCCGTTAGTCCCAGCTGTGCCCGGTGTTCCTTGTGGACCTTGAGCACCTGTAAATCCGATGGGACCTTGCGCACCCGTTGCTCCCGTCAAACCGATCGACCCTTGCGGGCCTGTTGCACCTACCGCACCCGCCGGACCTTGCGCCCCCGTTGCTCCCGTCAAACCGATCGACCCCTGCGGGCCTGTTGCACCTACCGCACCCGCCGGTCCTTGCGGTCCCGTTGCTCCTGTCAAGCCGGTCGGCCCCTGCGGACCCGCCGCTCCTGCTGGGCCCTGCGAGCCACTCGCCCCGGCAGCGCCCTGCTGTGCCATCATTATCCACGGAGACGTGCCCGGTATAACAGTTCCCGCTGCTACGGGTCCTGTTGCAATATATGTGGACGTGCTACCCGTACTTACGGTTCCGCCAGTTGCGATCGCCTGTACGCCCGAGACATTGGACCATATCCAAAGATTGTTACCGCCGACGCCCCACATTCCAGCGCCCGCCCCTGGGAAGCAGTTGTAATCGTCTGTGAAACAAAGTTGCCCAGCCGCTCCTTCGAAGCCGCTCTGGTTGCCATAGTCGACTAACAAGTTGGTTGACGTAGCAGAGAAACCAGTTCCGACCACTGTGGCACCACTAGATGGGGTTAGAATTCCTGTGTGGGAACCGTCGTTCAGCGTCAGGTTGAACGAGACGATGTTGGCAGGGCTTAGCACGCCGATTGTACCATCGGTTGTGATCGTACCAACCGCAGATCCAGTGCCCGATCCTGGACTGCAGCCGTAAGGCTGACTGCATTGTGAGTGATCAAAAGTCAGGCTGACGTTGTAGGTGATCGCACTGGGGGCGAAGGTCACAACGTCGTTGGCGGCATACGTGGCACTTGGATCAAAGCTGCCACGGAAGTTGAAGCCTGTCCCGTTGGTCCCGGCTGTGCCCTGTGGTCCTTGTGGACCTTGCGGTCCCGTTGCTCCCGTCAAACCGATCGACCCCTGCGGACCTGTCGCACCCACCGCACCGACCGGCCTTGCGCACCCGTTGCTCCCGTCAAGCCTGTCAGCCCCTGCGCACCTGCCGCTCCCGCTGGACCCTGCGAGCCAGTTGCTCCGGCAGCGCCTTGCTGTGCCATCACTGTCCATGCACTCGGATTTGTATCTGGCGTTTGATTATTCGGACCGCTGCTGGCCGCAACCGCTCCGTAGGTTGAACCGCTGTACGTCACCACATCGTTTGCGGCATAGCTTGCGCTGGGATCAAATGCGTTGCGGAAGTTGAACCCCGTCCCGTTGGTTCCGGCGGCGCCCTGGGGTCCTTCTGGACCCTGCGCACCCATAAGCCCGATTGGACCTTGCGGCCCTGTCGCACCCGCCGGACCCGGAGCCCCCGTCGCACCGGTTGCGCCTTGTGGACCGGTTGCACCGGCTGGACCTTTTGTGCCAACCGCACCGGTCTTTCCCACCGGTCCTTGCGCTCCGGTCGCGCCTGTGGGTCCGATGGGACCCTGAATTCCGGCGGGACCCGTCGTCCCAGAGAATCCTTGGGGTCCACGCGGTCCGCTTCCAGTAAACACAATGTCGAGTTCGGGAGGGTGACTGGCGACCGAATTCTCCTTGCTGCTGAAAATCACACTCAGTGGACTGTTGGCGACCAACGCGATGCCGTCGTTGGCTTGCGTACCATCCAGCCACGCGCCCAAGGCCGGGGTCACGTCGACCAGAATGTAGCCTTCCTTGTTTGCAGTGGCTACGTTGACTCCGCTTGCGATCGCTGTACCGATGGCAGGTTCCAAAGTCGCTGTGACGGTCGTCTCGCTCCACGGGCCGAGCACATAATTGACGCTAAAGCTGCCTGGTGCGGCTACGCTGTTCACATACAGCTTGAGTGTGGCCTTGGCGACATCGGCGTCGGTATATCCAGCAGGAATGGAATTCAGATCGAAACGTACAAAGACTGTAGCCTTGCCGCTCTGCAGTTGCAGTCCGCCGTTGCTCCCATAGTTCGTGGCGGGCGCAGAAGTTAAGGTGTAGGTATCATCGCTGGGCGTAACCTGGGCAGCGGCAACCGCCGCAAACGACATCAGAATCAGAAGTGACACAAATACACGAGTGCTTGTAGAAGTGGCCAAAACTTCCTCCAGCGACAAAGATTTCGATCTGAGGAAAAAACCGGGCCTCATCATACTCGTGCTTCCGTGCGAGACCCCCCGGCGGGAATAGGGATGAGACGATTCTAATAAGGATAGGCCGATAAGGAATGGCTCGACGGTGGTGGACCGGAAGTAACTGCTGCAGGCGATCGTCCCGGAGTCTTGTTATCGCCTCGAACCTAACTTGGGCTGGGTTAGGCTTACGGCCTATTTTCTCGCGTCTAACTCTATGAATCCAAGATACAGGAGGGAATCGTGCCACGTACCAGGTGGGAATACATCAAAAGGTAAATATGACTAAAGACAGAGCAAAAGCTTTTTCGGAGAGTCTACCGTAACCAAAACTTGAAAACTGTGAGAGTGAATTTCCCGCTCTGCCAACATTGCCCAACCCCCGGCAGTATTGCCGAACCTTCGGCCAGTGACTGGCCGCCGGGGATGGGAGGACTGTTGCAAGCGTTGAGTTTCAGGACCGAAATGGAACTCGCCGTCATGGCAGCCGGCGTGCAGCCATTCCATCATTACTCACCGCAGAAGCGGTCTGTCCGGCCACGATATTTCAAATACCAGTCTCCTGCTCATCGTTGGTCGCCCTGATCTTCGACGGACATATTTCTGCGGAGGGATGAAAAACGGAGGAACGCCCGATGAGCACGTCCGGCTTGCGCTGCGTTGAAAGCTGCCTTAACTGCCACTTGCGTTCCCGCGGCTTCTTCTGCGACCTCTCGCGGGAGTCGATCGCCGCGTTCAACAAAATAAAACATGCCGCAGTCTTTCCCGAGCACGCCGTAGTTCTGGTGGAGGGACAGAGTCCATGGGGAATTTTTATCCTCTGCCAGGGACGCGCCAAGCTTTCGACCACCTCGCGCGATGGCAAGACCTTAATCATTCGCATTGCCGAGGCAGGAGAAGTTCTCGGCCTGCATGCTGTGATTACCGGCGGTCCGTATGAGTTGACGGTGGAAACCATGCAACCCAGCCAACTGGATTTCGTGGGCCGCGAAGACATGCTGCGCTTCCTCAAAGACCATGCCGACGCCTCTCGCCATGCCACGGAGCATCTGGCCCGGGATTGTTCGGATTCTTACGGCGTGGCGCGCACGATTGGGTTGTCCCACTCGGTTTCGGAACGGTTCGCGCGTTTCCTGCTCGACACCGCCTCCGATGGGAAGGTCACGAAGGGAAGGGTGCGCGTTCGGTGTGCGATGACCCATGAAGAGATCTCCCAACTAGTAGGCACCAGTCGCGAAACCATTACCCGCCTGCTGTCGGAGTTCAGGAGAAACGATCTTGCGGAACTGAAGGGCTCGATGCTGATTATCCATAACCACCTGGCATTGAAGAATCTGGTTGGGGCTTAGGAAGCCCGATGTCCTCTGGGCTTAAGAGTTGTGGGTGAGAACTCGGCTCCTTCTACTTCGCTCAGGGCAGGCTCTTCGGGACTCGAATCATTTCTTCTAAACAGCAAGCGTTGAAGCGCTGGGCTAACTTGGTTCGCCCCAGGCTGGATTCTGGCGGAGGGGACGGTGATCGTCAAATGTCTAGGTGAAGAGTCGCAGTCTAGAAACTGGCGATCACCACATTCGCGGCAGATGGCAGCATGAATTTTAGGCCACGATCCCGGTTGGCTTGTACGGTGGCAGGCAAATCGAGAGCGGCTAGCAGAATATGCCTGGTCGCGTAGTAACTACCGCCAACATAATTGCCAGAGACATAAATCACGCCATTGACGATGGCATAGTCGGTTATGTCCTCTCGCCGGCCATCGCGGTAGACGAGCACCGCGGGCGGTTCTGGCGCTTGCACTTCGGTGCGTTGTCTTTGTATTGCCGGCAGCGCTCTCGTGATTGCCGATGCGGAATATTCGGAGAGTGTGAGGGTTCCGTGGCCTTTTGTTTTTTGAATGCCGCCAAATCGCACATAACGATCGCCTTGCCGCTCAATGAGCAACGGGCGCGGCTTTACGCTTTGCGAAGAATCGCCAGTCGACGCTGGCTGCACCAGCAGAATCTGGGGTCGAATGCTCTCGACCGAGTCTTCGGCATCGTTTGGAGTCAGGTAGGGTTCGCTAAAATCGTAGTCCGAATAAAAATAGGGCCAGGCTGGGAAACCGCCTTGGGCAAATCGACGGGTTGCTCGATGCGAACCAATACCGCGTCCGAAACCGCGTGCGAAGCCACCATGCATCTGCGCGGCGGCGAGCTGCACAGA
>JBAVAA010000477.1:0-14687 GCA_049585515.1 Terriglobales bacterium
CCGCGCTGTACCTGACTGACATCCTCGGCCGACATCTTGCGCATCATAGCGCGCGCTCCATCGGCCAGGTCCGGGCGCGAGCTCACCGTCGTGCGCCCCATCAGCTTCGGAATCATGCTTTCGATGAAAGGCTCGGTTCCCTGCTCAAGGACGGAGTCCGCAACCTTCAAACGATTCGCCCGTGCCTCGGCGGTATCAGCCTGAGGGCGCGTGTCGCAAAGCACGAGTGAATTCGCCCGCGCCCGAAACCGGCGCCAGAACTCGAACAATACATATCCGCCAATGGAACAACCGACAAACGCAGCCTGGCCAATGCTGGCCGCATCGAGCAGACGGGCAATGTCGCTGGCGTGCTTCGCCATAAACGCCGGCCCATCGCCAATTTCCGAATTGCCATGTCCCCGCAGATCGGGAAGAATCAGCCGGTAGCGCGATTCCAGCGCCGCCGCCACCGGATACCAGAATTCGTGATCGCAAGGGAAAGGATGCAGCAGAACGACGGGCGGCCCATCCCCGCGAATCTCGTAGAAAATTTCAGCATCGTCGCTGCGCAGGCGCTCCATGGCGGGAAATTATATGTCGCTCGAGGGGCGCCGGTCCGGTGGAGCGCCGGGCGTCCTCGCCCGGCTTCCAGTCTGCTCCGGCTAGACCCGCGAGACGCTGGGCCTTCCATCGCATGAAGCTATCAGTTCGTGATCGGCTGTTGTTGCGCAGCCGCAACGGGCAACAGCAACGGCTCTTCCGGAACGATGATCCATCCAAGCACGTACGCAACGACGCCCGGAACAATTCCGCATGCAAGCGTGATGAAAAACCAGAGGATGCGTACCAGCGAGACATCGAGCTCTAGATAGTGGGCGAGCCCGGCACAAACGCCGCCAATTTTCCGGTCCGAGCGCGAGCGCATCAACTTCTTCGGGAGAGGCAGTATCCCCACCACGTTCCCGCAGTAGCAGCAAAAACGCCCGTCTTCGGCAATGTTCTTACCACAAGCGTTGCAATACATAGTCCGACCCCTGTTCAATGATACGACGATTGCAAGGAAAATGTTCCCAGAGCGGTTTCTGGCTAGTAGCTGGGAGCCAGAAGCTAGTAGCTGCACCTCTACTCCCGATACGCCTCTTTCATCCGCTTCCGCGCCTTGTCCGCTTCCGCATTGCCCGAATTTACCGCGACTACGGCCTCATACTTCTTTACCGCCAACTCTCGCTTCTGTAACAGGTCATACATTTCACCGGCCGCGAGATTCGCTTTCTGCAGCACTTCCGGATCGGCGCCCGCCACTTCGCCGACTAATTCATAAGCCGTAGCCGCAGCCGGATATTTCTTCTCGCTGCGCAGCAGGTCGCCCAATCCCAGTGCCGCGATCTCGTAATGCAGAACGCCGTACTTTCCCTCCCGGCCGTTCTGCCAGACCCGCCGATATTGCTGCTCTGCGTCGTCGTTGTTGCCGGATGCGCGCAACAGGTTCGCCTCTTCTAGAGGAAAAAGATAGTTGTGCGGAAACCGTGGCCCGATCGCGCGCGCAATCTGCAAAGCCTCGCCGTACCGGTTCTCGCGCCGCAGAAAGACCATTAGAACCACTCCCGCATCCACGCTGGTTTCGCCGTCAGCTCGGTAAGCGTCATTTAAATACCGCAGGCCTTTGTCCTTGTCACCGCTCAGTCCTACCATCGCAACCGCCATCCGTACGGAAAATGACAGGCTTCCCATCACATAGTTATGCGCTCCCACCACCAGTTTGGCATCGGTATAGTGCGGATCCAACTCGAGCACCCGTTCGTGGTCCCGCCGCGCTCCGACCGCATTGCGCAACGCGGAGAACCAGGCGCGCTCGATCAGTGCCGTGTACAGGGCGAACTGTCCACGGGTGACGCCGCGGGCATAAAGCATGTCCACATTCGCAGGATTACGCGCCAATTCGGCGTCTTCCAGCTTCTCGGCTTGCTGTACCAACTCTTTGATCCGTACTTTCTGCGCTGGATCGGCGGCACGGTGCGCTTGGCCAACAAAACTGTCGTTCGAGTACTCGCCAGTGTTCATCGCGCCCATGCGATACAACTCCCGCACCTGGACTGCGGAAAGCAGGTGATTGACCGCGAACGGATCGTTCGGATGTCGCGCCAGTATGCGCTCGAAATCCTGAATGGCCGCGTCATAGTCGAGGTTGTAGTAGTGCTCAAAAGCGGCCTGGTTCAACGGATCGGAAGGACGGAAGGGAGTTGAAGCCCACTGATCGGCTGCCAAACAGCGGGTAGTAACCATCAGTAACATGATGGCAATCAAGGCAGAGCGATACCAAAACAGGGAACAGAACACGCTTGTTGCAGTTTAACAGTTCTCAGTTCTCAGTTCCCGGTTCGAAGTTCTGATCATTCGAACTCCGATCAAGAGAGAATCAACCTTCCACTGAGAACTGGGAACTGAGAACTCACGGTAACAGCCGCCAGGAACCAAGCCGGGTACGTCCGCAATCACCACAAATCGTGCAGAATTGGGAAAATCGGGCGTGGATAGCGTAATTCTTGCCATCCAGAACCGTCGCCCTCCCCCGGGCCCGCTCGTAAGTATGCGTCTTTGCAATAAGTTGTTTTGGTGATTCGCTTGCCAATCGGAAAGTTAAAGAAGAGCTTTCGTTATGTCAGAAGCAGCTAATCAGATTCAGCACGACTTTTGGCGGCCACCCGTGCCAGCCTCCACGGCAGCCTCGGATAGAAGCTCAGCCTGCCGCCATTGCGGAACCGAGTTTATTGTCAGCTCACTCTATTGTCATGCCTGTGGCGTCAAGCGCCCTGACCTGAATTCCGCACGAACCCTCGAAATTCCCGGTTGGGCGGAGCTCGTCTCGCTCGCGCAGCGCCTGGGGATCACAGTTCCGGCCGTGGTCGCTTTTCTATTTGGCATGCTCTGCATGTTGGGCGCGCTGGCGGTTAGTGTTTTCTTCACCGCCAGAACCGCACTGGATTGGCAGGCAATCCAACTCTGGCGCATCGAATGGCTGCTAGCCGCGGTAGCTGCATTCGGAGCCGGGTGCCTGCTCAAGAAATAACATTCCCGTAGAGTCGGAGCTTGCCTCGTCTCCGTCAACGACCCATAGTCCTCGCCTGTAATATCAGTTTCTCGAATGCGTGTGCTCCCCTTCCGAAACGACTGTGCTGGACCGCCGATGCCGGCTCATACGGAAAAGGTGATGCAACGGGCCCACGCCGTGGCCCAGCGGATGGGCATTCGCCATCGCGGCCGAGACATACGCCTTGGCCAGAAGAACGGATTCCGGCAGACCGCGTCCATGGGCCAGGTTGCAAGCTAGCGCGGTCGAAAAGGCACATCCTGTGCCATGGGTTGAATTCGAACGCTGACGGTCTGCCTTAAAGACTTCCTCTTCGGTGCCCCGAGCAGTAGTAAAGCTCAGAAGGTCGGTCGCCTTTTCAAGATGACCTCCGGTAACCACAACATTCGCCGCCCCCAGAGAGTGCAGGCAGGCCGCGGCCTTGCGCATCTGCTCGAGATTCGTTACCGGCATGCCGGTCATGACGCTCGCTTCATCAAGGTTAGGCGTAACCAGTTCCGCCAGTGGGAGCAACCTCTCCAGCAAAAGCCGGGTGCCTGCGGCATCTAACAAATCCGCCCCGGAAGTCGCCTTCAGGATCGGGTCCAGCACCACGTGCGGAAGCTGGGCCTGGACCAGAAAGTCCGCGACCACCTCGACCGCCTGCCGGCTTCCCAGCATGCCAATATGGACGGCTTCGATGGTTAAATCGGCAAGCAGTTCCTGCAAGCTCTCGCGGAGGATCCTAAGATCCACGCCCTCCACCCGCACAACTCCCCGCGTCGACTGCACGGTTAATGCCGTTATGCAGGCAACGCCGTAGCATTCATGCGCCGCGATCGTCTTGATATCGGCCGTAATCCCAGCTCCCGACGAGGGATCGAAACCGGCGATCGTCAGTACCACAGGCGGGGTTGCGGCCATCCCGTCACTGTAAACCCAAAGTCCAATCAGGGGAACAACCTCGGAGACCCGCACTGCCAGCCGCAAGTTCGGTCTCGGCGATGAACCCAAGACGTACCTTTGATCACCAGTCAGTAACCGATATTATCCTTAAGTATCTGATTATATTATACTTAACTTAATAGTCCGTATCTTTAACATTTCACAGCTATTTGCAGAAATCTGCGGAATCCGAGATTTTCTCTATTAACCAAGATGCCATCATCATCAACATCCTGCTTTCTATGACATACGAAATCATAATCCATAGTTTTCAGTGAGCTAAATTATTGATTACTTACTACTTAGTTAATAAATGTCAGGTTTTTTCCTGATTGACACCCAACCCGTCATCCCGTAGCATCCTCAAATCGTCTGAAAAAGGAGCATACGACCTAAGAATACGACTTTCCTCGATTGGGAGGTAACTGAATGCGACGACGTTTAGCCGAAAGCCTGGCGGTAATCTTATCCATCGCCAGTCTGGGGGCCGGAGCCGCATCCGGGCCAAGCAGCCTGGAAGCCGCCAAGGTCACACAGCAGCCGGTAGCGAGCATTAACGCCGGCAAACACCAAACACGAAAGACTAGTAGCCCAAAGTCCGCCGCTAATAAGGCCAAGCCCTATCAGATAGGAACGGCCTCCTGGTACGGATCGCAATTCCAGGGAAAACTGACAGCCAGCGGAGAGCCTTTCGACATGCGCGATTTCACCGCCGCTCATCCCAGCCTGCCGCTGGGTACCTTCGTCAAGGTCACCAACCTGAGGAATGGCAAGGCCGTGGTGGTTCGCATTAATGACCGGGGTCCCGTGGTGGACGGCCGGATCATCGACGTTTCCTATAACGCCGCGAGGGCGCTGGGCTTCAACGAGCGTGGTTTACAGAAGGTTCGGCTGGAAATCTATCAGCCCAGCCAAATGGCTCTGCTGGAGCCTGTGGCCAAGCTCAACTAAACCCGATACACTCGTCAACGAGGGTCTGGAATATATGGACGACCCACGCCAGCGTCTCATCGTTGCCTTGGACGTATCGACGGCCGCGGCCGCCCGGAAAATCGTGGCGGCCGTCGGTGATTCCGCCCACAGCTACAAGGTGGGCATGCAGCTCTATACCGCAGCTGGCCCTGTCATCGTCCGCGAGCTGGTCGATGCCGGACACCGCGTCTTTCTCGACCTGAAATATCACGATATACCGAACACCGTGGCAGCGGCCGTCCGCGAGGCAGCTCAGCTGGGCGTAAGCATGCTCACAGTGCACGCCTCTGGAGGCGGCAAAATGCTGCAAGCCGCCGTCGATGCCGCGCACGCAACCGAGCCCGACCTCCTGGTTCTGGCGGTGACGGTGTTGACCAGCCTCGACGATGCCGAACTCGGCAAGATTGGTGTGCGCGGCGGTGTGCAGGATCAAGTCCTTAGACTAGCAGCGCTGGCCCTGTCACATGGATGTCAGGGCGTGGTCGCTTCGGCGCAAGAAGCCGCCGCTCTCCGCGAAGAGCTTGGCCGCCATTTTGCGATTGTGACCCCCGGCGTGCGTCCCGCAGGCAGCGGACACGACGATCAGATGCGCGTAGTCACTCCCGCCGAAGCCATCTCCGCCGGAGCCTCCCACATAGTCGTAGGCCGTCCAATCACAGCAGCCTCCGACCCAGGAGCCGAAGCGCGCGCCATCCTGGCACAAATTGGATAAAGAGCAGTTCTCAGTTCCCGGTTCTCAGAAGAGGTACGGCAACTGCTGTGCCTTTTCGTCGCTGTGTACTTTGGTTTGCTGAGAACTGAGAACCGGGAACTGAGAACTGAACTAACTGCCCTACAGCTTCTCAAAAAACTCACACCCCGAGCACGAAATATAAATTCCGCCCGGCACGCCGCGCTCCCGATCTTTCATGCGCTTCACAATCCGGGTTTCCTTGCCGCACTTCGGACATGCGGTCGATTTCGTCGTATCCATGACCTTTTTCCGGTCGGCTGTCTTTGCAATCTTCGCCATTCAACTTCTCCTGACAGGAATGTGCCAACAGCCCGAGGGCTGCGGTTCTACCTGGTAATTTGGGAGTATCGTCGTTGGGTAATATGAGAACGCCGTACTGCCTTGAACCACCCCGGCGGCATCACCCGCACGGAAGCGGCGCACTGTACTCGCCTCCAGAATCTTACACGAATTAAGCGGCAAGGTGGGAACTGCGCCCTTGTGGAGACATCCGCTACCGCCGGATCCTACTTGCCCGTACCCGTCAGACTAGAAATCTGCGGACTATTATTCGCGCCGTCGCTCACGCTCAACATCCCGGTCCTCGTCCCCGTTTGGGTTGGAGTGAACACCACACTGATGCTGCAGTGCGCGGCCGCGGCCACGCTCGTCCCGCAAGTCGTCGCGGAAACACTGAAGTCACCGCTCGCTGAGATCGAAACGCTCAACGCTACATTCAGGTGGTTGGTAAAAGTAAATACCTTTGCCGGACTGCTCGTCCCCCTCGCCCGAGCCGGATAAGTCGCGCTAATCGGAGTTAGCGTGGCTTGGGCGCCACCGGTGCCGGACAGCGGCACCGTCTGTGGGCTATTCAAAGCATTGTCGTAAATTGAAAGTGTCCCGGTTTGTACTCCTGTTTGTGTCGGAGCGAAGTTGACCGCGATCTTGCAATTCGCCCCCGCAAGCAACACGCTGCCGCAAGTCTTATTGACAGAAGTTCGGGAGAAATCGCCGCTGACCGTGATGTTGGAGATGTTCAAGCTCAAGGTTCCGGTGTTCGTAACCGTGACCACTTTCGCCGAACCGGTCACGCCCACGGTTATCGTGTTCCAAGTCAAAGACGTCGGTGTAACACTGACCACTGGACTGCCGGCACTAACCGTGAGGCTCACCGTGCTCGTCGACGTCAAATTCCCCGACGTCCCCGTGATCGTTATCGTGACAGTTCCCGTGGTAGCCGTAGCGCTTGCCGTGAACGTCAACGTGCTGGTCGAGGTTGTGGGATTGGTTCCGAACGCTGCCGTCACGCCACTCGGCAGACCGGATGCGCTTAGCGTAACGCTGCCCACAAATCCATTGGCAGGAAGAACCGTGATCGTACTCGGGGCGCTGCTACCACCCTGGCTCGCCGACGTATTCGGCACGGCGCTAAGGCTGAAGCTGGGAACCGCCGCCGTTGTGCAACCGGGAAAGCTGAACGTGCCGATTGCGGTGCTCCAGTTGAATCCGCCGTTCTGTCCTGCAGCCTTCAAATATTCTTCTGTGAACCAGAACGTGCAATCGTCAGTGGGATCGACCGCGAGCGAACTGTAGTCGCCCCAGCGCGCGTAAGGACTCGTCTGCGAAGCCGCCCCCGCCTTCAACAGCCCTTCAGACTCCAAAGTACCCGCCGGGTCGCCAGGAACGCGGCCGGCATACACAAGCGAAGGATATTGACCGGACCCCGGCCCCGATCGGCTGAAGCCGATGGCAATGTCCTGGTTCTGATCCATCGCAATCGCAGGCATCCATCGATACTGCGAGTCCGGCGCAAAAGTTCCCGACTGGAATACGACATGCGTCGTCTCCGGATTGCGGATTTCGTACCAGCGCACCCCGCCACCGCTGCCTGATTGAACCGCATGGCTGGCCAGCAGCGTCGTGTGGTCGCCGAAATTGCGATACACGAGGCGGTACGTCAGCCGATCTCCCAAACCCTCCAGCACGTCGCTGCCGGTCGTTGGCTGGGTCACGCAATATCCGGTTGCCGGACACAACGGTGCAAAAGCAGCCACGGGAATCTCCGTTGGCCCGGTGAATGTGGAATTGGCTGGCGTGGTGAAATCCACGTGGAACTTGAACATGTCAAGATCCGCGGCACCCAACGGATCCAGTTCCACGAAGAAATTGGGGGTACCCGCAACTGGAGGAGTCGCCCCATCCAAATCCGAAGGCAATAATGAATATTGGCTCGAGTTCTGCTGAAAGCATTGCATGGTAGCTGCATTGCCGATGAGCATATTCGTGCGATCGACGGCGCAAGCGTCGGCACCCACGAAATCTCCGTGCGCAATTGTGAAATTGTTAAAGGTCAGATAGTAAGCATCCGGCCATACGCCCAGCTTCGGGTAATCCGGGAGATCGCTCAACGGGAACGCATACCGGTAATAAGCGCCGGTTGCGTCGGAGGTCTTGGATACAGCAATGCACTCGTAATCCGGGGCAGAATTGTTAAGCGCAAACTGGGCAACCACCCAGCGTTGCGCGGCCGCGTCAAATCTCACAATGGGATCGCCGCTGTTGTCGCTCTCGCACGTTCCGCCAAATCCCGTCCAGAAAGAATTCCCGCTAAGCGGACCCAACACCATATTCCCGCTCTTGTCGTAAACCGCGTAAGTAGTGTTGATGTACTGGACGTATTGCGTAGTCCCCGGCGCTCCATCGTTGTCCGGCGGCATGCAGTTGCAGAAAAAGCTATCGCCGTAACCAAGACCGTCGAATTCCAAGGTGAAATTTGGCGTCTGCAAGCTGGGAGAATTCTCTGCCCTCTGGAGCACCTCATCATTCGGCGCCCGATTGCCCGCAAATTTCTTGCTCCATTGTTCCCTGGGCACGACATGGTTCTCGATTTCGCGCTCGATCGGCGCGCTGAATTCCGGCAGCAGCGGCGCAACTTCGCGAAGCAGCGGACCTTCGTCGTGCTTGAATTCCTGGATGACGATCGGCCCCCTGATCACCGTTTTCGATTGCTGAGCGAAAAGCGGGAGCGCGAGACAGGCCATTGAAAAAAACGCCGCTGCCACGACCAATCTCTGAGTTAAATGTCTTTCGCTCATTTCTTTTCCCCTGCCAGTTCTGTTGCGTCGTAAACACCGTCGAAACTCAAAGTCAAAACGTCATCGGATCCAAGCCTTCCCTCGTAGGTTCCACCGCCCTTGATGCCTTTGAATTTCCCCGTACCGCGCATCAGACTCCAGCGCCCGTTACTCTCCACCGGACCCTTTTCCGCCAGCACTTGCCCCATGCTTTGCCACGTCACCTTCTCGCCATTGTCGAGGGTGTCGGTTTCAAAACCGTGAATATGCAGCGTGCCTTCCATTCTCTCGATAAAGCTGACCGCCACCCCATCCTTTGTTTTCGCGCCCAGAATCATCAGCGGCTCCGTCCACGTGCACTTGCGCTGTGCAATCGTCAATGCGTGTCCGGGACGGTCCGGAACCTCGATCGAGTACTCGGGAGCAGATTTCTCGCAACGTACCTTGCCCTCGACCTTGATCAGACTGGCCGCACCACCGACGACCGACTGCTTCTTTGCCTTCAAGTCCGATTCTGACTTTGTTTCTTTTCTGTCCGTGTCGTCTTTATTCTGCGCGGCCGCTAAAAAAGAACTTGCGAACAGCAACGATAAAAAGAGAACAGGAAAATAGAGGCAGGCGCAGAAGTTCCTGACATCAAGCATTCGCCAATAACCTTTCTGGCCCGATTCAAGACTGTAGCGTCTGCTTTCATCCAGAAAAAGTACTAAGAAGGAGCCCTGTTTCCCGGCACGAGCCGCAATCCACCAACCCCACAGCGTGGCGAGCTTTAGAGGGAAAGCGCCAAGCGTTGGCTAGTTTATACATTCGCTCTCGGAGAAAAACAAAAGAAAAGCAGCGAGTACGCCCGCGTTGCAGCGCATGTGAATCTGTTTGCACATCGAAGTGTTCAATCGAGCAGGTTGGGAAGCGGAATCTCGCTGAATCCAGCCCCGGAGGGGCGAAATATAATAGCCCAGCGCCTCGGCGCTGGGTAAAGCGGAGAAAATGATTAAAGTCCCGTAGGGACGACCGAAGTCCTCACGGACACGTAGAGCATCAGCCCAACAAAGCAGGCACTCGCTCCGGCCCGCGCGCCTTCTCCAAAACCGCGGCAACCGCCAGCACCCGTTCTTCTTCCCACGGACGTCCAACCACCTGCACACCGATTGGCAAGCCCTCCGCTGAATACCCCATTGGCAGAACGGCCGCCGGAAACCCGAGCAGGTTAAACCACTCGCAATAGCTCCAGGCATCGAAATACTTCACCGTCTTGCCGTGCACCAACCACTCTCGCTCTCCATGCCGAAATGCGGGGACAGCGGCGACAGGGCAAATCAGCACCGGAAACTTCCGCATCTGCAAAAGAATTTTCTCGCGCACCGCATCGCGTCCCAGCCAGGCGGCCAGCAGCGTCTCGCCAGTGTGAGGAGGCGTCGATTTCGCCCAGCCCAGAAATTCGTGCAGGATTGGACTCAGTTCCGATTCGTGGCCCGCGAGCATAGGCCCCAGGATCATCCCGCCCGCGGTGCCAAAAAATTCCCACCACAGCCGGCGCGAATCTTCAAGCCCTTCGGGCCGAAACGCATCCACGCGAAAGCCCGCGCCCATCAACAGGAGCGCAGCCTGTCGCACGGCCAAGCGAGTTTCCTCAGTGACAGGAGTGCGCCCATCATCCTCAAAGAATCCGACCGGTGTCTCCAAGACCCAGTCATCCGCACCCGTTTCGTTCTGGCCGCTGGCAACTGGCAACTGGCAACTGGTTTTGTCTTTCTGAGAACTGAGAACCGAGAACTGAGAACTGACCGCAACCGGCGCAGACGCTGGATCCCCATCGTCCGCCCCCGCCATCACGTCAAACAAAATCTGCAAGTCCGCCACCGTCCGAGCCATAGGCCCGACAACGCCAAGCAAGGCAAACGGACCGCCAGCCTTAGGAAAGTGTCCAGTAGAAGGAATGCGTCCCGGAGTAGGCTTCAACCCGCAAATCCCGCAAAAGTGTGCCGGGACGCGAATCGACCCGCCGCCATCGCTCCCCACGCCGCCCGCCGAAAGCCCCGCCGCAATCGCCGCCGCCTCGCCGCCACTCGACCCGCCCGCCGTCCGCGAAAGGTCCCAGGGGTTCTTGGTTTGTCCATAAAGAAGATTGTCCGTCTCCCAAGCCATCAACAGTTCCGGAGTATTAGTAACCCCCAGAATCACCGCCCCAGCCGCCCGCAACCGCCGCACGAGCGGAGCATCCTCGGGCGCAACATATCCAGCCCGCAACCGCGACCCAGCCTCACAAAGATGTCCAGCCACATCAATCGAAGACTTGATAGAAAGAGGAACGCCGTGCAGCGGGCCGAGCTCGTCTTGATTCGTGTGCATGAGCGCCTTCTCCGCCGCACGCGCCTGAGCAAGAACTACCCCGGGCTTGCAATCGACGAATGCGTTCAGCTTGGGATTCAGGCGCTGGATGCGGTCAAGATGACTACGCGCGACTTCGACCGGCGAAACTTCCTTATGGCGGATTTGCGCGGCGATTTCGCGTGCAGAGAGGACTTGACGACTGGGCGCCATGGAGGATGGAACGACCTTCACAAAAACCAGAATAGCAGTGAGGATGCATTCCTCGTAGACTATGACGACGAATGATTCCCGTCGGCTACATGGCGAAGCGAGTGGCCAAAAGACCCGACTGGCTCAATTCAATCGCTGAGGAACTTCCCACGAATGTGCACTGCCTATTTGCCTCCTTCGATGAAGCACAAATTGCCATCGAGAAGGGGGCATTTAAGGACTGCGAGCCGGGCCCATACCGCATCCTGTCCGTGTACTCTACAGATTGGCCGTAACGGCTCAGATTGTTTTTCGTGGCAAAGAGGGTTGACATTGGCCATCAGCAAGGGATGAGGACCATTCGCTACGTGAATCTCCGTCAAGTAAGTCTTTTCCTTCTGATGATCTCTCTGTCAAACACAACCTTTCCGCGCACCCATCCCCACTCCCCCAAACAGGAAATTCCCACCGACGCCGGCTACGTATTCGCCCTGGCCGCCGCAAACCATTTCCTGCACGCCTGGCAAACCGGAGACCTCGAAAGCGGCATGGTTCTCCTAAGCGATGGCCTCCGCCACTCGCAGAATGCCGACCAGATGGAAGACTTTTTCTCGAACGCAAAAACAAAAATCCGCTCCTACGAGATTACCGTCGGCCACGGAAATCCCGGCCGCTACACTTTCCCCATCGTCCTGGTAACCCCCAAAGGCAACCACCTCACCCGCAAATTTTCAGAAATCACGCTCATCGAAGCTGGCAAAAACGACTGGGTCGTAGATAAACTTCCCTAGGAAGAGACATCGCCAATTTTTCTGCGGGCCGTAGAAAATATGGAAGCCAAGCCCCGAAGGGGCGACTGATACTAGCCCAGCGCTTCAGCGCTGGGTAAAGCAGCAAAACGATTTAAGTCCCGGAGGGACGACTGAGCTTTCGGCAATCCGGCCCAGACAGGTCGAACATATTTATATTTGATCATCCCACTGCTCTACAAAAAATATCCTTGTCATAGGAGTCAGCCATCATGAAACGCATAAATAAAGTAGCCGTTCTAGGAGCGGGCACCATGGGCGCCCGCATAGCCGCACACTTCGCCAACGCCGGAGTCCCTTCCCTGCTGCTCGATATAGTTCCTCAAAACGTCCCGCCCGACGCAGACGGCCCAACCCGCAACAAAATCGCCACCGCCGGACTCGAAGGCGCGAAAAAATCCAAGCCCGCCGCCTTCTTCGAACCTTCCCTATCGCGCCTGGTCACCGTGGGAAATTTCGAAGACGACCTGAAGCGCCTCGCCGAAGTCGACTGGATCATCGAAGCCATAGTAGAAAACCTCGAAATCAAACGTGAGCTGCTAAGAAAGGTAGAAGCCATCCGCAAGCCCGGCACCATCGTCACCACCAACACCAGCGGACTCCCCGTAGCCAAAATCGCCGAAGGCTTCTCCGAAGACTTCCGCCGCTCATGGTTCGGCACCCACTTCTTCAATCCGCCGCGCTATATGCGCCTGCTGGAACTGATCCCTACCCCGGAAGCCGATCCCAAACTGATCGAAGCCGTAACCCACTTCGCCGACCAGCAATTAGGCAAAGGAGTGGTCAAAGCCAAAGACACGCCGAACTTCATAGCCAATCGCATAGGCACATTTTCGGTATTGAACGTAATGCGTCTCATGCAGGAAATGGATCTAACTGTCGAAGAGATCGACGCCCTAACCG
Organism: Terriglobales bacterium; assembly: GCA_049585515.1. Lineage (GTDB taxonomy): Bacteria > Acidobacteriota > Terriglobia > Terriglobales > Acidobacteriaceae > Acidiflorens. Next base: position 12,985 of record JBAVAA010000477.1, read on the forward strand.
GCCAAGCCGTAGGCTGGCCGCGCAGCGCCACGTTCCGCACCATCGACCTGGTAGGCCTCGACATCCTCGGGCACGTAGTCTCGAACATGACCCAGAACGTCAAAGACGAGCGCAGCGAATTGCAAATCCCGAACTTCTTCAAACAGATGCTCGACCGCAAATGGCTAGGCGATAAAACCAAAGGCGGCTTCTACAAGAAAAGTGTGGCGCGATCGCCCTCGCCCACGAACCCCGGTAAAGAAAAAGAGCAAGGCAAAGAAGAAGAACGCCTAGCCATCGACTGGAAGACGCTCGAATATCATCCGCGCCAGAAACCCAAATTCCCGACCCTCGACATGGCAAAGAACGTAGAAGACACCGCAGCCCGAATCAGAATGCTGCTCGGCATGGATGGCGCAGGCGGCGCCGCCCAAAAGCCCGACAAAGCCGGCGCCTTCCTTTGGTCCGCGCTCTCCGATCTCTGGACCTACTCTGCCAACCGCATCCCCGAAATTTCCGACACAGTAGTAGAAATCGATCGGGCCATGCGTATGGGTTTCAACTGGGAACTCGGCCCCTTCGAACTATGGGACGCAGCCGGGGTAGAAGCCACGGTTGCGCGCATGAAAAAAGAAGGAAGGCCAGTAGCGCAGAATGTAGAAAAACTCCTGGCTGCGGGAAAGAAAAGCTGGTACGAAGACGATCCTAAAGCGCAGTCCGGCCGGAAGTATTGGGATCTGGCAACTGGCAACTGGCAACCGGCAGCTGTTCCTGAAGGAGTCTGGTCGCTCGAAGTCGCAATAAAAGCGAAGCCCAACAGCGTGGTCAAAAAGAATTCCGGCGCATCGTTAGTCGATCTGGGCGATGGTGTGGGCTGCATCCAGTTCCACTCCAAGATGAACGCCCTCGGCGCCGACATTATTTCGCTGATCCTCCAAACCCTGAAGCCCGGCGGCCCCGGCCACGCTTTCGACGCTTTCGTCATCACCAACGACGCGCAGAATTTCTCTGTAGGCGCGAACCTGATGCTGCTGCTCATGTCCATCCAGGAAGACGAGTGGGACGAAGTCGATCTAGCCATCCGCCAGTTTCAAGGCATGACGCAAGCCATCAAATTTTCCCCCAAGCCGGTGGTTAGCGCACCCTTCGGACTAACGCTAGGCGGCGGCTGCGAAGTCTCTCTCCACGCCGCCGCCCGCCAACCGCACGCCGAACTCTACATGGGATTGGTCGAGGTGGGAGTAGGCTTGCTCCCCGGCGGCGGCGGCTGCAAGGAAATGCTGCTGCGCGCGGTAGACAGCGCAGCGTCGATTCGTCCCGACAGCCGCGGCGAATCGGTCGAACTGATGGAGGCAATGAAGAAAGCCTTCGAAACCATCGCCACGGCGAAAGTAGCCACGTCGGCCGAGGAAGCCCGCGGCCTGGGATTCCTTTCAAACTCCGACCGCATCACCATGAATCGCGAGCGCGTTCTCTCCGATGCAAAAGCGCGTGCGCTGGAGCTGGTACGCGCGGGTTATGAGCCCCCGGTGATGCGCACAGATATTCCCGCACCCGGCGAAAATATTCTCGCAGCCTTAAAGATGGGCGTCTATCTAATGCGCCAAGGCGATTACATCAGCGATCACGAACTCGAACTGGGTACGAAGATCGCCGAAGTGCTCTGCGGAGGAAATGTCACTCCCGGCACTCCAGTCAGTGAACAATACCTGCTCGACCTGGAG
>JBAVAA010000478.1:0-2966 GCA_049585515.1 Terriglobales bacterium
CGATTACACTCAGCGACCGGGGGTGTCCTGTTTCCGGACCCCACCCACGAAGGCCACGGCTTTGACCTTGTTGGAACCATCTGTAAGCCGCAGTCCCGATTTGGCGAACCGTTTTGCAAGCTGTGACAATTTCTTCGACAATTCGTCTTTCCTCTTCACGGTAGCCTTCCCCTATCGTTAACCGGCCAATGGTGCAGCGTCTGATGAAGTCAATCGGGATGCCATCCATTGTGTCGTGTGGAAGTCTGTCGCCAATTTTCGAATGCTGGTGCCTTTAGACCGCAGCGCCTTCATCTTTTCAATTTCCGCTTGACCCAGCCTGCGCCGTGCCGGTCGACCAACATGCTTTCCAGATCGACGTGCCTGCGCCATTCCCGCGACAACCCGCGTCCGCAGCATCTCGCGCTCAAATTCTGCCACTGCCCCCAGCACCGAAAAAGTTAGCTTACCGGCTGGTAATGTCGTATCGATGGCCTGTTTCAGCGAAACAAGGTCAACCCCCAGCGCTTTGCACTCTTCTGAAATGGTCAGCAGTTGTCGCAGTGATCGCGCCAACCTATCCAGAGCCCAGACGCATACCACATCAAATTTCTTCCGGCGTAACTGCTGCAGCAGCTGATTCAATGCAGGCCTGCTGTCCTTGGCACCGCTTTGGCCTCGATCGGTGAAAACCTGATATTCCCATCCCCGTCGCTCCGCAAATTCGCGGAGTTCATGTTCTTGCAGGCCAATCTCCTGTTCCGTTGTTGACACCCGTATGTAAATCGCAGCCTTTTTCATAAACCGTTACCCTCATCTTGATTGCGCCAGAAAAGGTGCCTGAAATCAAGCGCGAGATGAGTCAGCGCGCCGCAACTTCGCCGCAAAACGCCGCAAAACCATTCGTTTTCTGAGCTTAAATTAGGTGTTGGCGTATTCTAAGTACTTTGGAATCAGCGGACCATTTTGTAGTAACACGGGTTCAAATCCCGTCGTACGCCAATGAACTTCAGTAGTGGAACAGTAGTAGCTAAAGCGGTATCGACTTCGATGCGACAGGCGAAATGTTTACGCTCAACACGGAAGAGGCTGTCGAGCACGCGAGAATTTTGCGTATCGGGTGCTTGTCAGTGCCGGTGGGACACTGAGAACTGCGCGAGACCGTCTCAGTGTGACGCAATCGACCAAGTCCCCGCAAGGATGTTGCCGGACGGGCTGCCAGGCTGTTTAATGTCGTACTGAGTTAAGAGTTAAGCGAGGTAAGACGGATCAGAGCAAAGCTTCTGGCGAGCCGCCGAACCGGCCAAGCCATTGGCTTCGGTGTTGTTCTCACGACGAACGTGGGATATAGAGAAATCGAGCGACCGGGCTAATTTCCGACAGATCCAGTTCAGGGAATAAAGCCGCGGGCTTCGGCAGATGTACTCGCCACTCATCTGCTTGACCATCACTTCGGAATCTGAAAACACGTGCAGCGTCTCGGCCTTAAGCCCCAGCGCGCATTGCAGCGCTTCCAGCAGAGCAATGTACTCGGCGACATTATTGTCCTGGTGCCCGATCCATTTGGCGATTCTAATCGTACCGTCGGCGGATCCGTCGATTACCACTCCAATACCAGACGGGCCGGGATTCCCGAGAGAGCCGCCATCGACGTAGGCCACGAGGTCTGACATTGCGTGGGTGAGCTAGAAAGAACATACGTGACCAGTTTTCAAGCGTCAAGATGCGGATCTGGTTCCTCCACAGACTCTTACCAGAGTTGCCCACGCCTTCGTGCATCTGTGGATGTCTCTGTGGAAAAATGGGAAGAATTTGATCTCCTAATTCATTAAGCGTTAACGATTCAAGGGGTTGCGTTTTTTGGCTTTGACCCATCGCCGCAGGCCACTTGCACTGAAAACGGTCATTGACAATATTCAAGCAACTCTCTAAGGTTGCTCCCGTCGACGGCTGAAAGGGTTGGCTTAATTAAACTTTTGCCAGTCCGAAGTAGGCTGAGTGATCAGCTAGTCGGGACAACCCGAAGAGCAGCCAGACCTGAAAAAACCGACGGCTCTGCGAGGAGCAGTTGGGGTTTGGGACCGCGAAAGTGGTGATCGCATCGAAGGCTGTGACGGCGCATGCCTCCACGCTGTTGGCTCCCTCGCAAGAGCTGATGGCTAGAGCATAGCCAATGTCACAGCCTTTACCTTTTTCCAGTGTGTCTCACTGCCGCAAACTTGGTTTCCCAGAAAAATATTCTTCCTGGCTTGCCCTTTTGAACAGGAATTGTCAAAGACCGATGGTTCAAGCGCATTGGGCCCTCTCATCATTATTATTATTATTATTATGGCCGGTCATTCGGGAATCCCGTGGGCCGAGGATAGTTTTTCTGCCTGGATCTTGACGGAGCACGCGATGATCGGGTTGAATCCCATAGAGTCAATCCTGAAATAGGACAGTCTCAGGGATAAGGTTCGTTTCTAAGAGCTGGAAACGGAAATGAGGCAAACTCCAAGTTCGACTCGTCGTCTCGACGCGCAGATTTCACGAGCGCTGAATACGATCAGGAAACCGAGCACCGCTGAAGAAATTACGGAGTTGCTCAATCGTGAGCTGGACTCCGAGGACCGCCCTTTCGAAACCGAAGAGGTGGCGGAACGGTTGCACAACAGCCAGAACGCAGTGTTGACTCTATATTGGTCCAGGACTCGTGTCCGCAAGTAGACTTGCCTGCACCGAGACGGTTCGAAGTTCGAAGGTCACAGCTTGGGTTCTTCACGTTCGGGCCAGAGCCGTTATTCGTTGACGATTATCCCGCACGAGGGGTTTTGCTTCCCTTCCCGCTAATGCTGCGGGCCGAAATCGATCTTCGTTTCGAGAAAACTGTAAAAACTGACAAACTGAAATTCTTTTTGCTTGCGCGAGGGCACTCCCTCTCCTCTTTTTCCTTGTGAGCGAATAAACACCAGCGGCAGATTTCGTCATGCGGGTCGCCAGAACCAGAC
>JBAVAA010000479.1:0-4150 GCA_049585515.1 Terriglobales bacterium
CAGGTGGCCCGCGATACCGGCATGGGATCGCGCATGAACACCATCCTGCAAACCTGCTTCTTCGCCATCTCCAAAGTTCTTCCCCGGGATGAAGCGATCGAAGCCATTCGTGACTCCATCCGCTATACCTACGGCAAGAAGGGCGACGAGGTCGTACAGCAAAACCTGCGCGCGGTGGATGCAACTCTTGCTCATCTTTTCGAAGTCACCGTACCCGAGAAAGTCACGAGCCGCAGCGAAATGCCCGCGGCGTTTTCTTCGGACGCTCCGAAGTTTGAGCGCGATGTGCTTGGCGTAATCTACGCCGGAAACGGCGATGCGCTCCCCGTGAGCGCCTTCTCCGTCGACGGAACTTTTCCAACGGGCACCGCGAAATGGGAAAAACGTAACATCGCGCTCGAGATCCCAGCTTGGGACACGAAGACCTGTATTCAATGCGGCAAGTGTGCTTACGTTTGTCCACACGCTGTAATCCGCGTCAAAGTTTACGACTCGAAAGAACTAGCCGGTGCGCCGGCGACTTTCAAATCGACAGACGTGAAGGACAGGGATAAAGACTGGGCGGGCCTCAAGTACACCATTCAGGTTGCGCCGGAAGACTGCACCGGGTGCGGCATCTGCGTGGATATCTGTCCCGCGAAGAATAAGAGCGAGACTCGGCTGAAAGCGATCAACATGGTGGCGCAGCCGCCGCTGCGCGAGCCGGAACGAGAGAACTGGGAATTCTTCCTCAAGATTCCCGAACTCGATCGCCGCAAGATCAAAATCACCAATATCCGCCAGCAACAGGTACAGGAACCTTTGTTTGAATTTTCGGGAGCCTGTTCCGGTTGTGGCGAGACGCCTTATCTGAAGCTAATGTCGCAACTCTTCGGCGATCGCTCCGTGATCGCCAATGCAACCGGATGCTCCTCGATCTACGGCGGCAATCTTCCAACCACGCCCTGGGCCAAGAATGCCGACGGGCGCGGACCAGCCTGGTCCAATTCCCTTTTCGTATACAACGCCGAGTTCGGCCTGGGATTTAGACTCTCTATTGACAAGCAGACAGAATTCGCTCGTGAGTTGGTCCGCCGTCTATCTGGATCAATCGGAGATCAGCTCGCCACCGCTTTGCTGACCCCAGTACAAAAGGACGAGTCGGACATTTATGAACAGCGGCAGCGGGTGGAACTACTGAAGGAAAAACTGAAGAGCGTGAACTCCCCGGATGCCAAACAGCTAATGTCGCTCGCCGACATGCTGGTCAAGAAAAGTGTGTGGATCGTCGGCGGCGATGGCTGGGCCTATGACATCGGCTATGGCGGCCTCGATCACGTACTGGCCAGCGGCCGCAACGTAAACGTGCTGGTGCTTGACACCGAGGTCTACTCCAATACGGGCGGGCAAGCATCTAAGTCCACCCCTCGGGCCGCCGTGGCTAAGTTCGCGGCGGGGGGCAAACCGGCGCCGAAGAAAGATCTCGGACTGATGGCCATGAGCTACGGCAATGTTTACGTGGCCAGTGTTGCCATGGGAGCAAAAGACGAGCACACCCTCAAGGCTTTCCTGGAAGCCGAGGCTTACGACGGTCCCAGCCTTATCATCGCGTACTCCCATTGCATCGCTCATGGCATCAACATGGAAACCGCAATGTCAGACCAGAAAGTCGCGGTGGACTCTGGCCAGTGGCTGCTCTATCGCTACAACCCGCAGCGTTCCCTGGCCGGTGAGAATCCGTTGACGCTCGATTCCCGCACTCCCACTCGCAAAGTCAAAGACTATATGCAGCAACAGACACGTTTCAAAATGCTGCAAAAGAGCAAGCCGGAAGATGCCAAGCGGATGTGGGAAGAAGCGCAGCAGGACGCCGACGCACGCTATCGCCTGTACGAGCACATGGCACAGCGTAAGCCACTCATTTCGGTGGCTCCCGCAGAGGTGCGCCATAATCCGCCAACTGCCGTAGAGACCAAAAAAGCGACCGCCGTTGAAACCGTCGCAGCGAACAACGACTAGAGAACACGAAGAGGAACAGAACATCATGGACCTAAGCACAAAATATCTCGGCATGCAGTTGCGCACGCCACTCGTCGCATCCGCCTCCCCCCTCTCGCACGAAATCAGCGGAATCCGCGGTCTCGAGGATGCCGGCGCGTCCGCTGTCGTGCTCTATTCCCTGTTCGAGGAACAACTCCACAAGGAGGCGCTCGAGCTCGAGCTTCATCTCAACGCCGGCACGGAGAGCTTTGCCGAGTCCATTACCTATTTTCCCCATTCCAGTGAATTCCACACCGGGCCCGAAGAATATCTGAATCACATACGCAAAGCCAAAGACGCGGTGGACATTCCAATTATCGCCAGCCTCAACGGCGCGACCCTCGGCGGCTGGTCGAAGTACGCCAGGCAGATCGAGCAGGCCGGGGCGGACGCCATCGAGTGCAATCTCTACTCCATTCCAACCAACCTGGAGATCTCCGGTTCCGAGATCGAGAAGAGTTACGCCGATGTTCTTCGGGAAATCAAGACTTCGGTCCGCATTCCGGTGGCCGCCAAGCTCAGCCCCTTTTTCAGTAATTTGGCCAATATGGCCAAGCGCCTGGACCAAATGGGCACCGACGGCTTGGTTCTGTTCAATCGTTTCTACCAACCGGATATCGATCTCGAAGAGTTGGAGATCAAAACCAATGTTCTGCTCAGCGGCCCGCAGGATCTACGCCTTCCCTTGACCTGGGTCGGAATACTGTTTGGCCGGATCCGGGCCAGCCTGGCGGCGACCAGTGGAGTGCACGGTCCGGAAGACGTGATCAAGCTTCTGATGGTTGGCGCCGATGTAACTATGTTGTGTTCCGTTCTGTTGCGCAACGGTATTGGGCATCTTCGCCATGTCGAACAAGGCGTTCGAGAGTGGATGGAGGAGCGCGAATATTACTCCGTGCAGCAACTGCAAGGCAGCATGAGCCAGCTTCGCTGCGCCGACCCCGGAGCCTTCGAGCGTGCCCAATACATGCGGGCCGTCAAGGGTTTCCCGCATAGCCTGCAGGCGTAGCGCCTGGGATTGTGTGGTAGCGGGGCTTGGTCCCGCGCTTACGTGGCCGTGCCCGGTCACCACACGGATTGTGATCTTGCTCTCCTTCACCCGTGATGCGTGTCACAGTCCCTTGTCTCTCCATCCCGGAGAATAGTTCTGTGAGGCCAGTTTCGCCCTATGTTCAAAATTCAACACGCTGAATTTCTGGCGCCCGGCATCAAGCGATTCGTCATCGAAGCGCCCCGCATTGCGCATAAATACAAGCCTGGACAGTTCGTAATCCTGCGGCTATACGAGCAGGGTGAGCGGATTCCGATCACCATCGAACACTCCGACCCCGACCGGGGCACAATTCGCATTGTGGTGCAGTCCATTGGCAAGACTACCAACCTGCTCAATACCCTGAACACGGGCGATTCCATCTTGAACGTGGTCGGCCCTCTGGGCAAGCCATCCGAGATCGAGAAGTTCGGCACCGTGGTGGTGATGGGCGGAGGGGTGGGCACGGCAATGGCCTATCCAACGGCAGTTGCTCTTAAGAACGCCGGCAATCGCGTTATCTCCATCGTTGGCGCTCGCAATAAAGAGCTGGTGATTCTGGAACGTGAACTGCGCGAATCGAGCGACGCGCTGATGATTACAACAGACGACGGAAGCTATGCCGACAAGGGGTTTGTAACCGACAAGCTTCGGCAGTTGATCGAGAACGGCACCCGCATCGACCTGGTCCTGGCCATCGGCCCTGTCCCCATGATGCGGGCCGTAGCGGAGATGACGCGCAAGGAAAAAATCCGCACCATCGTCAGCCTGAATCCGATCATGATCGACGGCACTGGCATGTGCGGCGGTTGCCGCGTCCTGGTTGACGGAAAAAGCGAGTTCGCCTGCGTGGACGGTCCCGAATTCGATGCCCACCGCGTGGACTTCTCCGTTCTGGTGCAGCGCAACGCGACGTACCGGGAGTCGGAAAAGAAATCAATGGAAGAATTCCAGCACGATCCAGAAAAGCAGCTCGAAGCCGTTCACGCCGGACAAACCGGCTCATGCGCATTGGAAGGAGTCGGCCGGTGACCCAACCCACTAAGCCCACGCTAAACGTTCTGAAGCCGAATGCTTTGCCATTGAAAGAGCGTATGAAGG
>JBAVAA010000480.1:0-4470 GCA_049585515.1 Terriglobales bacterium
GGTTCAAAATCGAAGCTCACCATTGGCATGGGCAAAGACATCAACGGACGCATAGCCGCTGCCGATCTGGCCGGCATGCCGCATCTGCTGATCGCCGGCTCAACCGGTACGGGAAAAAGCGTGGCCATCAACGCCATGATCATGTCGATTCTCTATAAGTCGACGCCCGACGAAGTGCGGCTGGTGCTGGTCGATCCAAAGCGCCTCGAACTGGGTAATTACGAAGGCGTTCCGCACCTTTACACGCCGATCATCACCGAGCCGAAACTCGCTGCTAACGCGTTGCGCAATGCCGTCCGCGAAATGGAGCGACGACTAAAGCTGCTGGCTGCCAAGGGCGTCCGCAACATCGACAGCTACAATCGCTTGTTTGACGACACACCCAGTTTGTTCAGCGAGCAAGGTTCCACCGATGACGGTCCTATCCCGAAGATCGTCATCATCATCGACGAGTTAGCCGATCTTATGATGCTGGACGGTAACAACGTCGAAGAGTCGATCACTCGCTTAGCGCAGATGGCTCGAGCCGTGGGCATTCACTTGGTGTTGGCTACGCAGCGTCCGTCGGTAGATGTAATCACGGGACTGATCAAAGCCAACTTCCCGGCGCGTGTGTCGTTCCGCGTTGCGACCAAGGTTGACTCGCGCACGATTCTCGATGCCAATGGCGCTGAATCGCTTCTGGGACGCGGCGATATGCTCTATCTGCCGTCGGGCTCGGCGCGTGTGCATCGGCTTCATGCTCCATACGTCACCGAAAAAGAAATCGCAGCGGTAGTGGAGTTCTGGAAGGCGCAGGGGCAGGCGCAGTATCAGGAGAAATTCCTGGAGACTCCGAAGGAAGATCGCGAGAGCTCAGTTGGTGGCGGCGATGATTCCGGTGAAATTTCTGCGGACGACAACGATCCTTTGTTCAACGATGCGGTTCGCCTGGTAATTGAATTCGGAAAAGCATCCACTTCGCTTTTGCAGCGCCGGTTGCGCATCGGCTACGGTCGCGCTGCTCATCTGATCGACCTGATGGAACGCGACGGCATTGTCGGCGCTGCCGATGGGCCGAAGCCTCGCGAGGTGCTGAAGCGTCCTGACTGGATTTCGGAAATTGAAGAGTCGATGCGGTAGGAATTGCCAAGCTCGCGTTATACTTCCCCCGTAAAAGTAGCCAGCCACCAAACAGCGAGCTTTTCATTTGAAGGGCCAGACCATCTCGCATTACCGCATTGCCGAGAAGCTGGGCGGCGGCGGAATGGGCGTTGTTTATCGGGCAGAAGATACTCGGTTGCACCGTTTTGTCGCCTTGAAGTTTCTGCCCGACGAGGTTGCTCGCGATCCACAGGCCATCGCCCGTTTCCGGCGGGAAGCGGAAGCGGCTTCCGCGCTGAATCATCCCAATATCTGCACCATCCATGACATCGGAGAGCAAGATGGCCAGTATTTCATTGCGATGGAGTTGCTCGAAGGCCACACCTTGCAAACCAAGATTGGCGGGCGGCCATTGCCGCTGGAAGACTTTCTAACTCTGGCCCTGCAAATCGCCGACGCTCTGCAAGCGGCACACAAACTAGGCATTGTCCACCGCGACCTAAAACCTTTAAACATTTTTGTCACTAGCCGGGGCGATGCCAAGCTTCTGGATTTCGGGTTGGCCAAACGGTTGCACCTTGACAGCGTCGCCGCGGCTGAGACGGCCACTGTCTCACGCTCCCTTACCCAGCGAGGACAGATCGTTGGCACCATTTCCTACATGTCTCCGGAACAAGTGCAGGACAAGGATGTCGATGCGCGCAGCGATATTTTTTCTCTGGGCGCGGTTTTGTACGAGATGGCCACGGGACGGCGCGCCTTCGGCGGAGAATCCTCGGCTTCGGTGATTGCCGAGATATTGCGTGGGGAGCCCAAGCCGGCGAAGGCATTCAATCCGGAGATTCCCGCCGAACTGCAACGCATCATCGGCAAGGCCACTGAAAAAGAGCGGGACGACCGGTACCAGTCGGCGAATGACTTGATGATCGACCTGCGGCGGCTCAGGCGAGATTCTTCGCAGAGCGGAGCGGCGACGGCAACGGCGGGCGGCAGGTTCAGTTGGTTGCGGACAAGATGGACCTGGATTTCGGCAACTGGCGCTCTCACTCTCGTTTTTTTTCTTTTCATGCTGTTCGCTGCGACTGCTCATCCCCCGGCTTTGGGGCCGCTCAATTCCGAGCAAATCACTTTCACACCCGAACTCAAAGACGGGCCGATCGTCACCGATGGATCGCGACTCTATTTTCAGAGTCAAGGCCACCCCGTGGAAATGTCCACCAAGGGAGGCGCCGAAGCTCCGCTACGGGCCTCGCTTTCCGGGATGAACGTTCTGGACATTTCTCCTGATGCCACCGAAATGCTGGCCTTGAAACCCGACACAAATGACGAGGCCGGCCAAGGCACGATCTGGTCGGTGCCGGTTTTGGGAGGTTCCCCGAGGATGGTGCGCAGCCAAGTCGCTCGAGGTGCGGGTTATTCACCGGACGGCCGTTCCATTGCCTATACCGACTTGCAATCCGTTTATGTCAGTGAACGAGATGGCTCCAACCCCAGAAAGATATGGGACGCACCGGGGCGCCTCGATCTGCCTTATTTTTCGCCCGACTCGCGCCGCATTCGCGTAACGGTCCTGAGCAATAATGCAGCGGTTGGAAACAGACCGGGGAGCTCGCCCAGGCTCTGGGAATTGAATGCCGATGGGAGCAGTCCACATCGGCTGGACTTCGATTGGCCGGATAACGCCGATCAAAAGCTCGGACAGTGGACACCGGATGGGAAACACTTTGTCTTCCTCTCGAGCCGCGAAGGCGTCAGCAACCTGTATGAATTGGTCGACCCGCCCTGGTTCGAGCCCTGGAAAAAGCCGACCGCTGTGCGCCTTACTGGCGGCCAGCTGGATGTCTTGTCGGCCACTCCGAGCCGTGACAGCTCGGGCATGTTCATTATCGGCCGGATCGCGCAGGGCGCCATGCGTGTCTATGAACCGAAAATCAACTGGTTCGTTCCGTTCCTGGACGGGCTGGCTGCGTCGGCCTTCGTCATCTCCCCGGATAAGCAGTGGATGGTTTACACCGACTACCCCCGGCACTATCTTTGGCGCAGCAAACTGGATGGGAGCGACAAGCTGCAACTAACGAACATCTATGCCTCGATGCCACAGTGGTCGCCGGATAGCAAGAAGATTGTGTTTTCGGACTGGCACCAGCTTTACCTGGTTTCGGTGGACGGAGGCGCTCCGGAACCACTCATCCCAGGAGCCACCAGCGAGGTCGCTCCAGCCTGGTCGCCCGACGGTAAATCGATCGCGTTCAATGATTTTCCATACCCTGGGCAGATCCATGGCATCAAAGTGCTCGATCTGAACACCCGAAAGATATCGGTCATGCCGGGTGCGAAGTCCTTTTACGTGCCCTCGTGGTCGCCGGATGGCAAATACATGGTCGCAATCGCACAGAATCCATCCCGCATGGTGCTGTATTCAGCCCAGTCTGGTACGTGGAAGGACCTCAAGAAGTTCGATGTGGGGTGGGGGTATTGGGTTTGGGCGGGCGACAGTAAGTCCATTTACATGGCCGTAATAGAAGACAAGCCGGGAGTCTATCGTCTGACGATTGCCGACGGAGCATGGAGCGAGATCGCGAAATTCGGAGGTCTGGCCCTCGGGAATGATGCAGGCGAGGGCTTTCCGAGCCTAACCTCGGATGACCGGATCGTCATGATGAGCGACACCAGCGTAGTGCAGATTTATTCGGCGAAATGGACCCACGATTCCGATTCCCATTGAATGAGGATCCCAGGTTAAGGGTAGGCGCCGGCATCCGCCTCTAACTTATTCTTATTGTACGTATATTATTGCCTTTACGACAATATTACTGCACGACGTTACACGTGAACCATTTCGGCGTTTCGTGATAAATGTAAAGCATGAAATTCCATACTGAGTACCTGACCCTACATACGAAGACTAAGCGCGCCTATGTCCACCTGACGCCGCAAGTGGAGAACGCTCTGAAGAAGTCTGGAATCAAGGACGGAATGATCCTGGTTTCCGCCATGCACATCACCGCCGGGGTTTACGTTAATGACAACGAGAGTGGCCTGATTAAGGACATCGACCAGTGGCTGGAAACGCTTGCTCCCTTCCGGCAGAACTACCAGCATCATCAGACTGGCGAAGACAACGGAGACGCTCATCTGAAATCGTTGATCATTCATCACGAAGTCATCGTCCCAGTCACCCAGGGAAAACTCGACTTCGGCCCCTGGCAGCAGATCTTCTACGCCGAATTCGACGGCCAGCGCGACAAGCGAGTGCTCATTAAAGTAATGGGAGAATAGGCAACTTGGTTTATCCTCGTGGAGTTCTCAGTTCTCGGTTCTCAGTTCTCAGAAAAGGCCTGCCGCCGGCTGCTGAGAACAGAAAACTCACAGGAGCCTTACAACATG
>JBAVAA010000481.1:0-4752 GCA_049585515.1 Terriglobales bacterium
TCGTGCATCACCCTGTCGTTCCAGGTCGTGTCCGCAAAATACGTGGCGCGCGCTTCCTCTTCCGAAGAGCGGGCAACTGTCTTCGCCAGCCTGCACCGGCGCTCCTGGATCGCCGGAATCTCAATAGGTCTGCTTTTATTTCTCTTTGAACAGCCGCTTACCAGCTATCTCAACCTTCCCGACCCGGTCTTGATCTCCCTGCTCGCGCTCGGAACAGCTTTCTACGTCCCTCTCGGCGTGCGCCGCGGCTACATTCAGGGAACTCACGCCTTCCGCGCCCTGGCCATCAATTTCATGCTCGAAGGCCTGGTTCGTCTGGGCGGATTATGCCTGCTAATCGAACTTGGCCTCGGAGTCAAAGGGGCGGTTCTCGCCAGTATTCTCGCAGTCATTGTCTGCTATTTTGTCGCCATCCCGAGCCCCGGTCTGACTTCCCTCGGTCATAAAGGAATCCGCATTTCGTTCCGTGAGGGATTGCAAGCCATCGTCTTCTTTTCCGGCCAGACAATCATCAACAACTTCGACATTGTTTTGGTAAAGCATTTCTTCCCGCCCGCTGAAGCCGGCTTCTATGCCGCAGTCGCTTTGGTCGGACGTTTGGTCAATATGTGCGCATGGTCCGTCGTGAACACGATGTTTCCCGTCTCGGCGGCCGCCAACTCCGAAGAACCCGAGGGCCGCCCCGTATTGTTCACCTCATTGCTGCTGGTCTTTGGCATTCTCACCGTTCTCATCTTCGGACTCTGGATGATCCCCAGCTTTTTATGGAAGATCCTTTTCGGTGCGCAATTTGGATTGGGACACTACGGTGCGCTGGCTCCCTTGCTGATCCTCTACGCCGTGACGACGGGAGTGTACTCGCTCAGTTCCGTGATCATCACCTATGAAATGTCCCGCAAGATCGCAAATACCAGTTGGCTCCAGCTGGCATTCAGCGTCTCTCTGGCTCTCGGCGTCTACCTGATTCACGACACTCTTCGCCATGTGATTCTTGTTCAATTGGTTCTCATGATTGTTTTGCTTCTGCTTCTGATGATTCCCTTATTACGGCAGCAACTCAATCCCCAGGCGTGTCGCACTTACGGCAATCTCCGCCTGCGCCGTCCTCTGACAGAAGAAGAGGTGATGGCTGAGTTTCTAAAAAGCGAATTTCACCACGCGGAATTTGACGAATATCGCCATCAGTTTGACGATCTTGTGCGCTTCCCCGATCTCAATGATTCGCGGGAGAACTTCGTGCGGAAAGCTCTGCTGTTTCTGCGCCGGGGCGCCATGTGGCGGGAACTCCCAGCGGACACGAAATGGTTCGAAGTCGAATTGGCGCCGGAAGACCTCGCACGCATCCGCTTCTTCCCCAGAGCCCAGTGGCGCAAAGTAGCGAATGGCAGCTTCGATCTCGTGGACGTGGTGACGCGCATCCGCCTCAAACTCGAAAAGTCCGCTCAGGGTCAGTTTTTCGACAAGCTGCGTCTGCTAAGTTACTCAGTACAGGAAGACGTCGTGAATCGCACTGTGCTTCTAATCGGAGTCAACGAGACGGCTCCCTTGACAATTCTCGATGGCAATCATCGCATGGCGGCAGCCCTGCTCGGCCAGTCCGCATCGGCCGGGTCGAGGTCCGCATTGACCTGGAGGCGCTTCCGTTTCATCTGCGGCCTTTCGCCTCAGATGATCCGCTGCTGCTGGTACTACACAAATTTCAATTCACTCTTGCGTTATCTCAACAATCTGGTCCGCCATTTCTCCTACGATCCCGACTCCGACATAGGCCGCTTCCAGAAGCTCGACCCCTAACGGTCTGCGAGAAGACTGGGCTTCATATCAGGAAACACTGCGTTTCGTATCAAAGGCTGCGTCTCGTATCAAAGGCTGGATCACGTATCGGAGGCTGAATTTTGTATCGAAGACTGGTTTCGTATTAAGGAAAACGGTTCGTATCAGGGCATCGCTTCAGCGATGCCGCAAGGCTCTCAATTCGGATGCCCCTTTAGGCGGGGGAAGACTCGCTACTGACGCCGATTCTGCTCCGGCAAAGCCGGTTCACTGACGGGCGTGTTATCCCGGTGCCACAGCACAACCGGTTCATGTTGCCTGCGAAGACTCTCGCGTTCCTTGTCCACCTTGGCTTCAACCTTTGAATCGCTGTCGCTCGCAACCTGGAACAATTTCCGCCCCTCCGCCGAACGCCGCGTGGCCAATCCCACCGTGGAATTCGCGCCCGCAACGGCTCGCGCCTTGTCGTAGAAAAATTGCGCCGTCTCCGGGTCGCCCTCAATTTCAGAGAGATATCCAATGTTATTCAGTGCAAATGCATTGTTTGGATCAAGCGCGTAAGCGCTTCGAAAGTCGTGGTCCGCGGTTTGCAGGTCGTTACGGTTGACCGCCGCAACGCCACGGAAATTCAGTTCGGCCAGCCGCACCTCATGGTTCTGCTGTGTATCCAGAAGATTTCGCAATTTGCTGGCGTTCTGCGCCGCCATCTCGGTGGCCTGTCTACCTCTCCACGAACGATGGAGCGTAACCACGGCAGTCGCATCGGAATGGGTCCCGGCAGCAGCGTCGAAGTACTGGAGCGCTTCCTCGTACTCGCCCTCCATTTCCTTCGCCACTCCCAGATTGTTCAGCGTAAACACATTCCGAGGATCGGTTTTCAGGGTTTGTTGTAAAAGCACATCTGCTTCAAACCCGCGCCCCTGCGAGAGCAGACGCAGGGCGGTCACGTTATCGCTATTAATATTGATCTGAAGCGGAGTGCCGGGTCCCGCCAGCGCCTCCGTCATTCCATGGCCCTCGATTTGCTTTGAACTTGCGCGATCAATCACCGCATCCGTGGGTTGCTTCGCCGCCAATGCATAGAAGCGCTGCGCTCTGTCCACTTGCCCTTGGAGCTCCGAAACATACCCCAGATTGTTGAGCGTAAAAGGGTCGTCTGGGTCAAGCAGGTAGGCTTTATAAAATAATATTTCGGCCTTCTCGTAACTGTGTTTGCGGACGGCCTCAACCCCGTCCCGGTTCAATCGTTGCACGGGAGTCAAATGGCTCCGCTTCGGCAGCGTAAGTTTAAGGTCCCCGGCCACCGCTCGCAGCCCCCACCCGAAAATGACGCTCATTACACCGATGACAGCCAGTCGTCTCCAAAACATCGCGCAGAGTCCCTCTATTGGTTTGGCCTCAGCTTTCTAACACTGAAGCGTAGTTAGGATGCCCTTCTGCACCAATAGTTTGTCGCGGATTTCTCGCCATCTTGACTACCTTATACCGAATACAGGCATCAAAATTTCGGGTTGAGTTGTCCGAAGTTGCGAGCGAGGAGCGAGCGAAGATGTATGCCCAGCAATGCAGGTGCTTCTTTTGGACTTGATTTTGGGCGGCGCAGCGGTTCACCGCTGTGATAGCGGCCCATCTTTTGAATAAGGCTCTAGCCGCTGAGGGACTGGCTCTCACTCGGTAACGAATTTTTCCGCGCTGTTAGAGGCTCTTTATGAATTTCCTTGCGGCCAAGACGATTCTCAGACTCGGGTTGCTCTCTATGCTCGCGTACACGGGCTACGCGCAGACGGAATCCGTCGCACCCGCGTCGGCCGTCCTCCAGCCATCGTCGGCCGTTGCCCCCTCGACAGTTGAACCCGGAGAACCTCTACCAGACACCCCGGAGACCACGGTCGATCCCGCCAGCCTGCTCCCCCAGTTGCCCGGACTTTCCTCCCGCAAAGTTTCTCTCATCGGAGGCACCGTCGAAAAACTGGACCGCGTGCGGGACCAGTTAACGCTGCGGATATTCGGCGGCGGAAAGATGAAAATCGATTTCGACCCGCGCACCCACGTCTATCGCGATGGAGCGGAGACACCAATCTCCGACCTGCATCGCGGAGACCGTCTTTCGATCGACACAGTTTTGGATAACGGCATCGTAGTTGCCCGCAATATTCGACTAGAAACCGCTGCCGCCGGCGAAAGTCAGGGAACGGTAGTGAGCTATAACGGTGCGAATGGCGAACTGATAGTGCGCGACGCACTCTCGCCCCACCTCCTGAAGCTGCACGCCACCTCTCAAACCCGGTTTCTCGATCGCGACCGCCCCGCTTCTGCCAGTCAGCTTATCCGCGGAACCCTGGTCACCGTGAAATTCGGCTCCCAAAAGGACGGCAATGCTATTGCTCAGGAAGTTTCTGTTCTCGCCATTCCTGGATCCACCGTTACGTTCGTGGGCCATGTCACAGCTTTGGATCTCCGCGCCAATCTCCTCGTCGTAACCTCGGCAGCCGATGGCAAGAACTACGAAATCTACCTCGACCCCTCGACGATAACCTTGGATGACAATCTGCGGCTAACTGCCGACGTAACCGTCCTTACCCGTTTCGACGGAGACCGTTACGTGGCTCAGAACGTGACCGTGAATTAGAGACCGGACAAAAACCCACTTAGCTCTTGGTGTTTTGACTAGCACGAGTTTTACAGTGCTGCGGAAAAACTCCAGTTTTCGTATCAGGGTATCGCTTTAGCGATACCGTAAGTCCTTCGAAATCAGACGCCCCTTTAGGGGCTGAGGTGGCAAAATCCACTCCTGCCGTGAAGTCGTTGAAAATGTGCCCGCGCCGTAGCGCCTAGAGGTACTTCTTTTGCGTCCGCGATTGTTTTTTCAACAGACTGCCGCTGAGGGCGGCTCTCGCTGAAGAATTACTTTTTCCCGCCAACTGTTAAGGCTTCGCCTCAGTCTCTTTACGTCGAAGAATGATTGCTTCTTCCCATTTC
>JBAVAA010000482.1:0-1948 GCA_049585515.1 Terriglobales bacterium
TCTGAAGGGTGCTCTAAAACCGATTCCTTCTTGATGAAATTCCACAGATTTTCCTTCGTCAGCACGATCACCCAAATCAACTCGCTCAACGGCACGTGCTGGGTGGCCCGCCGCGACCCAATTGTCAAATAACGTTGTTCGAGTTGCGATTCATCCTTGCCCAAGAGCCACTCCCCCAGGTGGCGGTAGATCTCATACACGGTTTCTTTCAGCTCTTCACGGGGGACATTTTGCTGGTAGTTTTCGGTTAACTCGGAATTCTCGACGCGATCAAGCAGGCAGGCGGCGAGCGCCTGGGAGTGCGTCTCAATTGATCGAACAAGACGATATAGCATCATCATAAGTGGCCTCGCATCTTTGGTTCAGTGTAATCTTTGTGACCTGTGCGAGCCATGACGGCTACCACTTCTGGGTGTGATGAGAGTCACGGGTACTGGGAAACTCGTGGGATAGAACCGGAGCAGCAGAATGCTGCTCCGGCCGGGTCCAATGGGCCTTGACTTCAGGCCGTGAGGGCCGCTACGAAGTGCTGACAGAGCGAGGTTTCGACGTTGTAGTGCAGGCACGCGACTTTGGTGGCCAGATAGGGCTTGAGGATCCCTTCTACTTTGGGATACATTTCGCGCTCATAGCGCTCCGCATCCCTCTTCTCGGCCCACAGGGTGATGGTGATCAGCTTTTCCGTCTGGGTCGACTCTGGCACGAACGGCAGAATTTCCAGGAATCCCTGTTGGTTCTTCAGGATGGGCAGGACCTCCTTGCGGAGAACGTTCACAATTTCCTCTCTCTTTTCCTGCTTCGGAATGAATTCAACGATGCGTGCAAACATGATGTATTTCTCCTTAGTGCCCGATGATCGGTGCCACCCGCAAGCTGACCCACCTGCCAGCGGATTGCTCACGAGTCAATCATTGAGCGATGCCAGACTAGGCCGTCAACAATGGGAGTCAGTGACTCCACGTACACCATGCAGTGATTCAAAACACACCTTTTTGAGCAATAACGTCAACGACTTGCCCACTGGCGCTTGCGCACTTGGCACCCCAGAGCAACGCAGCAAAGCATTTAAGGAAACAGCAGGAGAAGACGCGCCCTTTCGGACGGTGGCGGAGACGACTCCAGGAAACTTAGAATAGGGAAACAGCGTGAAATAGAAAGGCGGGTCTCGATGACTCCTCCGGCTTTGCTCAACCCGACTGAACATCGCGTTTCCAGCCAACCCCTCAACCAGGATGAACTGCGCAAGATCAACGCCTACTGGCGTGCGGCCAACTATCTATCCGTGGGCCAGATTTACTTGTACGCCAATCCGCTTCTCCGCGAGCCGCTCAAAATCGAGCACGTCAAGCCGCGCCTGCTGGGACACTTTGGGACCACGCCGGGTCTGAATTTTATCTACGCGCATTTCAATCGCCTCATCAAGAAATATGATCTCAATGTTATCTATCTAGCCGGTCCTGGCCACGGCGGCCCTGGGATGGTTGCGAATACGTATCTCGAGGGCTCGTACAGCGAGTTTTATCCCAACATCACTCGAAATGAAGAGGGTCTGCGGAAGCTCTTCAAACAGTTTTCATTCCCCGGTGGAATCCCCAGCCATGCGGCCCCGGAAACTCCGGGCTCGATCCATGAAGGCGGAGAACTGGGTTATTCGATCATGCATGCGTGCGGTGCGGTGTTCGATAACCCCGACCTGCTCGCGTGTTGCGTGGTGGGAGACGGCGAGGCCGAAACGGGGCCTCTGGCTACGAGCTGGCACGGCAATAAATTTCTGAACCCGGCACGTGACGGCGCGGTGTTGCCGATTCTTCACCTCAATGGCTGGAAGATCGCGAATCCTACTGTACTTGGCCGCATGGACGATGACGAACTAATACGGCTTTTCACCGGCTACGGCTGGAAGCCATATTTTGTCGAGGGACATGAGCCCGAAGCGATGCATCAACTC
>JBAVAA010000483.1:0-2616 GCA_049585515.1 Terriglobales bacterium
GTTCCGTTGTCAAAAACGTGAAAGAAATGATGGAGCGGGTCGAGTACATCCAGGACGAGTTCGACTCGCCCGCTCTGATCGAGGAATACATCGAGGGCCGCGAAATTTACGCTGGAATTCTGGGCAACTACGAACGGGCGCAAGTCCTGCCGGTAGTCGAGCTCGACCTGTCACGCTTGCCCGAAGGCACGCCCAGAATCGCCAGTTACGACGTCAAGTTCGAAAAAAACACAGAAGTCTATAAGCTGACCAAATCGCAGATCGCCGAAAATCTGGACGAAGAAACCGTCAAGCGCTTGTCCGATACCGCACTCGCCGCCTACCGTGCCCTGAAGTTACGCGATTACGGACGCATCGACATGCGCCTCGCTCCGAACGGCGATGTTTATGTGATCGAAGCCAATCCCAACCCCTGGCTAGCCAGCCGCCAGGAATTTGCCATGGCCGCGAAAGCCTCCGGCCTCTCCTACACCGAAATGATCGGGACCATTATCGATTTGGCAATGAGCCGCTACCTCAATGCCAACCTGGTAAACGCGGCAACGATGCGGTAGCGATCCAGCGCAAGAGTCACCTGGCAATGCCAACGGGAGAAAAATCTCTTACATTCGGTCGGGGAGACTCAGCATAGTAACAAGTGGGATAAGATGGCGATTTAGAAGCGCGGACCACAGGCTTAAGCCCAAACATTTTGTCGCAAAAGCACCCCGGGACCCAGCCTAGGAGGGGGCGACCAAGCCTAGCCCAGCCTTAAGGTGTGCGTGAGAACTGGTGTTCCGGCAATCCGATGGAACGGAATGCGTGAGAATCCAGCTCGCGAGAATCCAGCCCCGGAGGGGCAAACGAAAATAGCCCAGCGCTTCAGCGCTGGGAGAGCGGAAGAAAATGATTCAAGTCCCAGAGGGACGACTGAATTCTAACCCGCGGAATCGCATCACTCTGGAAGCCGCTCTAGCACCGAGGTGTGCGCCACCCGCCCGGCTTAGGCGCCTTCACTTTCCCTTCAGCATTCCCACCACCTGATCAAAATCATCCAAAGTCGCGTACTCGATCACAATTCTTCCTCGCCCACCCCGATCCCGGATTCGTACCCGCATCCCCAGAGCTTCCTCCAGCAACCGCTGCGCCGACTTCACATTCGGATCTACCCATCGCGCCCCGCCTTGCGTCGTCGAATCGCCCGATCCAATCGGAGCGCTCACATCCAGCACCAGATCCTCCAGCTTCGCCACCGACATCTTTTCCTGAATCGCTCTTTGCGCGAACTTCCAGATCTGGACGTTATCCCGCAGATGCAACAGCGCCCGGGCGTGGGTGTACGTCAGCGTTCCCTTCTGCAGCGCTCCGATCACTCCTTCCGGCAACGCCAACAGTCGTATGTAATTCGATACCTGTTCCCGCGACACGCCCGCCCGTCTCCCAATCTCCTCCTGCGTGAGCTTGAACTGCGTGCTCAAATTCGCGAAGGCTTCGGCCTGCTCCACGCAATTCAGTTGCTGACGCTGCAGGTTCTCGACCAGCGTCATTTCCGCCGCCTGCTGCTCCGAAACCCGCTTCACGATCACCGGGATCGTCGGCCGGCCCGCCATCCTTGAAGCCCGCAACCGCCGTTCGCCCAGAACCAGGATGAAGCGCCCCTCTTTTCCCGGACGAACCACGATCGGCTGCAACACGCCCTGCACCTGAATCGAATCAGCCAGTTCCTTAAGCGATTCCGGATCGAACTCTCGCCGCGTCTGGTAAGGGTTGTGATCGATCTGATCGATCCCCAGAATAAATACCGTCTCCCCCTCCGGAGTCTGCCCCGAAGCCGCCGCATGCAGTTGCTCCAAAGTCCCAGCAACCGCAGAGGGAAAAGCAACCGGCGTCTCCGCGAGCTTGCCCAGAGCAGAGTCCAACGGTCCAACGTCAGCGCCCGAGGGTGAAGATGATGGTCTCTGAGAACTGGGAACCGAGAACTGAGAACTCGGAGCAGTGGGTGCCGCCGGTACAACTCTCGGCCCAGGCAGCAAAGATTCCAGCCCCCGCCCCAAAGCCCGCCGCTTCTCCACCAACTTCTCGCTAGCCTTTTCCGCCCCGGTCTTGCTCGCCGCCTTATCGAGAGCCGCATTCGATGTGGTCATCAACCAATCCCTTCTTTACTTTCTCCCGTTTCCCAAAAAATGTCATCCTGAGCGCAGCCACGCCATGCGCGAAGCGCATGACGAGGCGGAGTCGAAGAGCCTGCCCTGAGCGAAGTCGAAGGGACCCCTACACCCTATACACTGCCCGAACTGCCGCAGGGAGTTCTCACGACGCACTCAATGGAGCGCCTGTCCTTGGAATGTCCGCGTTACATGTTCCCAAACTTTTTTGAACGCTGAAATCGGCAACTGAGAGCTCGCGATATATATCGATACATATAAATATTTATGTATATAAATCTAAGCCGCCTCTCCCGGTCCGGCCCTTCGTGTCGCCTGCCGGTCCAGAATTTCCTTCGCCAGCCGTATATAGCTTTCCGCACCCCGCGACCGCACGTCATAAATCAACGCCGGCAGCCCATGACTGGGAGCCTCAGCCAGCCGTATGTTCCGCGGGATCGTGGTCGTGCACAACCTTTCCCCAAAATATTTC
>JBAVAA010000484.1:0-11118 GCA_049585515.1 Terriglobales bacterium
CCACATCGTCTTAGGCGCATCGTGTCTTCGTTTCACTCCGCGACCAACAGGCTCTCCGCAAAGGGCCACTCGTGGTCGACCCATTGAGCCCGGCAGCAGAAGCCGGTTTGGCCCGCCATTTGGAAAACCTCTTCGCTCCGGTATTTGTGGCTGCTCTCCGTCCAGATGGTCTCGCCTTCCTCAAACTCCACGCGCAGATTTGAAGCTGGGATCAGCACTGTCTGCCTCCGCAACGATTGCAGATGCATTTCGACGCTGCGGGCTTCGAGGTTAATCCTGGCTGCGTGCGCAAATTGGCTTAAGTCAAAATCGGCATCGAGTTCACGATTGATACGAGCCAGCAGGTTGAGATTAAATGCCGCTGTGACCCCGATTTCATCGTCGTAGGCTTTCAGCAATTGTGCGCTGGGCTTTTCCAGATCCGTTCCCAGAAGAAGCGAATCTCCCGGCTCAAGGATGCGCCGTATCTCCGCGAGAAATTTCACTCCGGCATCACGGTCGAAATTGCCGATCGTGCTGCCCAGAAACATTACAAGAATACGTTGGTTGCGCTGCCGGTGGGTGGCCACCTCACGCAAACCGTCGAGATATTCGCGTTCAAAGCCAACGATACTAATCGAATCGATATCGCTCAGTTCGCGTTGGCACATGAGCAGGGCTGAGCGGGATATT
Organism: Terriglobales bacterium; assembly: GCA_049585515.1. Classification (GTDB taxonomy): domain Bacteria; phylum Acidobacteriota; class Terriglobia; order Terriglobales; family Acidobacteriaceae; genus Acidiflorens. Next base: position 673 of record JBAVAA010000484.1, read on the forward strand.
TCCACAGGGTAATAAAAAGTTCGCTGCCAGCGGCCGAGGGCTTCTAGTATCCAGCGGGTCTTCTTGCCGCTGCCGCTGCCGAGTTCGGCTACGGCGACGGGAGCATCGAGTTGTTCCACGATCTCGCCGGCGTGGCGTTGCAGCAAACGCTCATCGGCGCGGGTGAGCCCGTACTCGGGCAAATGGCTGATCACTTCAAAGAGCGCCGAGCCTACATCGTCGTAAAGGTACTTGGAGAGAAGTTCCTTTTGTCCCGGGCGGGTCAGGCCGGCACGGACGTTGGCGGCAAACTCAGAGGCAAACTCATAAGCAGCATTAGCAGGATTGGGAGCGATTGCATGAATCAGCATGTATTCATTCCCCTATCGCCAAATCGACAGTACGATCGAAGATTGGCTCGATGATCCGCTCACCCTTCAGCGGCTTACGCGTTATCGGCTCGCACATCATCGCCTTACACAACGGAAACCCGCATACACGTATTGGTAATGCGTCTGGAACCAGTTGCGAAATGTGGGCCGCAACATGCACGCGGCGGTACGCGCCGAGCCGCCCTTCATGACGAAGTGCTTGCCATCAAAGAAATCGGCCGAGTATCCCTGGTAAAACGGAGACGGCTCGAATCCAGGAAACGGGGCGAACACAGTGGAGGTCCATTCCCACCCGTTGCCCAGCATGTCGTGGACGCCGAACGCGCTCTGGCCATCCGGAAATGCATTTACCGGCACGGGATCCCAACGCTGAAAGTCAAAGTTGCCGAACTTCTCTCTATTACCCGATTCCGCATCATATCCGAACTCAGGAACCTCGCTGCCCCATGGGTAGGGTCTTGCATCATCACCGGTGGCGCCGTAGGCTGCGAGCTGCCATTCCGCTTCTGTGGGGAGCGACTTCCCTGCCCAGCGCGCATAGGCACTGGCTTCCGCATGGCTCACGTACACCGGCCAGTCGAGGGGCAACGGAACCTCATCAAACATCGCGCGCCAGAGCCATCCGCCAGCCGCTCTTTTCCAGAACAGTGGATGCGAAATTCCTCGAGCAGTCTTCCAATCCCAGTCATCGCCGCTCCAGAAAGCACGCGTCTCATAGCCACCAGCGGCTATAAAGTCCAGATACTGCCGATTGGTCACCTTATACCGATCGATTTCGAAGCCAGGGACTTCTGCGGTGTGGGCTTCATACTCGTTGTCCCATCCGAAGGCGTCCGAGTTCCGGTCGAGCCCTAGTCTTACGCGACCCGAAGGAATAGCCACATTGTGGTGGTTGACTGGAGGGCCCGTGAGAATCGGTGCGCCGGCTTCCGTCACCTTCATGTTGACCGGCAATTGATGGAGCATGTAGGCGAGGGTTTCGGCGTGCATCAGCCGATGCTCAATCGCGACATTCAGCAAAGTGCGCAGCGGAAAACCGTCGCGAGTGGGCGACGGCCCAGCGCTTATTTTTGTAAGGTTCCGATCGATTTCACTCCGCACATTGCGCACGTATTCGCGGACAATATCTACGGAAGGCCAGTCGGACGGCACATCGGCAGGCAGTCCGCCCCCTACTGGGTCGATGCCGAAGGCAAAGAGGTGGTCGAACTCCGCGTGAGCGCTTTTCAGCCCGAAGACAGCGCTCAGCAGATTCCAATCGAATGCCTCGAGGTGCCCAACATAAAAGATGATGCGGTGACGCTCGGGAATCGGCCGTTCGTAAAGGGGACTGGTATAGAGTGAACCGGGACGGACCAGACTGAAGATGGCATCGCTTTGCCGACGGGCGCCGGACATTCGTTCACTGAGCATTCGTTCACTGAGCTCGGTGGAAACTTCCGGGGAAACTGCCTTTTCTTCGGCACGCTTTTCTTCGGTAAGCATTCGGAGCTCCTAAACCGGTGGCTTTGAATGGGTGAATGGATCAATTTGAAGGCAAGCCAACTCCGGCTCTTACCTCCAAGGGTTGGTTAGATGACGGGATGCTGCGAAGGGTCGCGTGCTAATATCAGTTTTTATTTCGCGTTTTATTCGTCTGAAAGCCGTGCCAGGTCTCCTTGGCTCAGAATGAATCCGTTCCCCTAGGACGCAACGACGGGAACGCGACCATCGTACTAACGGCCCGTGCTTCCCCGGCCCTTCGCCGATCATTCCGTTGGCATGGTACATCCCAACGGAAACAGTGGCGCATCCCATACGAAACAACATGACAACTACGAGTGTGACGGTCGCTTTACGCGATCTGCCCAAGACCACCTCGTCTAATTACGAGGACTACGTGAACCCGCAATGGGTTAGGCTGCTCAACTTGCTGGGCATGAACGTCGAGTACGAGCGCTGCCTGGGCTGTGAATTGTTCACCAAGGATGGCCGCCGCATTCTCGATTTTCTCTCCGGCTACTGTGTTCACAACGCCGGGCACAATCATCCGGATATCATCCAAGCCTTGAAGGATGAGATGGATCGCTGTGGTCCAACCATGCTCCAAAGCCATGTGCCCGATAGCGCCGGCGAGCTGGCACGGCGTTTGTGCGAGTTGGCCGGCGGGGATCTGCAAAAAGTCTACTTCGGCAGTAGCGGCAGCGAAGGCGTAGAAGCGGCAATCAAGTTTGCGCGAGCCACAACCGGCCGACGAGGGATTGTTTATGCGAAAAATAGTTTTCATGGACTGACAACGGGCGCGCTCTCATTGATGAACGATACATTTTGGAGCGAGCGATTCGGTGCTCTGCTGCCGGACACTCAGGGCGTGCCGTTCGGCGATATTCCGGCATTAGAGAGCGCCGTCGGTAGCAATCGGCAGGCGGCATTTGTCGTCGAGCCAATCCAGGCGGAAGGCGGGGTCCGCGTGCCTTCAATCGCGTACTTGCAGCAAGCCCAAGAAGCCTGTCGGCGGACGGGAACGCTTTTCGTGCTGGATGAAGTGCAGACGGGTATGTATCGCACCGGAACGTTTCTGGCGGCGCATCACTTTGATGTACAGCCGGATATGGTTGTGCTGGCCAAGGCGCTCAGCGGCGGCTTGATGCCGGTGAGCGCGGTACTGATGACCGACAGAATTTACCACGCTGTTTATTCTTCATTGGGGCGCGCCATTGTCCACACCTCCACCTTCAGCGAAAACAGTCTCTCGATGCGGGCTGGCCTGGCCACGCTTGATGTTCTGGAACGCGATGAACTAGGCCGGGGCGCACTGCATCTTGGCAAAGAATTTCGCGCAAAGCTACGCCGCGAACTGGCGGACTTTGGCATTGTGAAAGAGGTGCGTGGCATAGGTATGTTGAACGGAATTGAACTTGCCCCGCCGAAAAAACTGGCGTTTCGCGCTCTTTATGAGGCGTTCACCAAAATCCATCCTGCGATGTTCGGGCAGATTCTGGTCATGCGTATGTTTCGCGAGAAAGGCATCCTCACGCAAATCTGCGGCAATAACTTCCTGGTCCTGAAAGCCGCGCCGCCCCTGATGGTGACTGGGGAGCAATTGGATGAATTCGTAGAGGGTATTCGTGACGTGGTTGAGATGGCACAGACGTCTCTGACATTCTGGACCGAGGCGTTGGGCATGGTACGCCGGACGGTTGATATCTAAATCGGGAGAATAGGAACAGTATGCGGGCTTTGGGGGGGAGATTTCCAAACTTGAACGCTCGGTCTGTCCTCGGCTTGGTAATGCTTTTCGCAGTTGCGGCCATTCTGCCTCCCGCTGCGACAACGCAGGTCGTCAAATCCGAAATTGTCCTCACTCTTGACCCCGCGCAAACAAAAGTGCATTGGACAGTGGATAGCACGCTGCATACTGTCCATGGCACGTTTTTGCTCAAGAGCGGGACCGTACATTTCAATCTGGAAAATGGGAAAGCAGGCGGGGAAGTTGTCGTCTCCGCATCAAGCAGCGAAAGTGGAAACGGCTCCCGCGACAAGCGCATGCACAAAGAGATTCTAGAGACGGCAAAATATCCCGAGGCGATTTTCCGGCCCACTCAAGTCGAAGGCAAAGTCGCACAATCCGGGCCCTCGGACGTAACGTTGGACGGTGTTTTCTCTATTCATGGGGCCGACCATGAATTCACGGCACCGGTTCATGCGGAGTTAATGGGAGATCGCTGGCGAGGAACCAGCCAATTCGAAGTGCCGTATGTGAAGTGGGGGATCAAGGACCCGAGCAATTTCCTGCTGAAAGTGAAGCCGGTGGTGAAGGTGGAATTGGAAATGTCGGGGGAAGTCAAGGCAGGGAAATAGATTCCAGCGCACAGCACAATCGCACGCGATTTCGCTCGTCACAGAACGGACTCTTCAAAAGCAAGAAGCGGTCGCGAGATGTGGAAATATTCTGTTAGAGTTTGCCAGGTCCAGGCGACTTAGAGTTGAGGAGGTAGTCCTTGAATCCGGGTTTCGGCGAAAATAGAGGTGACGCCAGCCCGATCCGGTTCCACTCAGAGCAAATCAGGGCAAGTTTTCTCTCCCCTGATGGGCTGGAAATGACGAAGTCTCTGGAGGTGCGGTTTGATCCGCTGCTGGGGACAACGTCTCGAATTGCCGAAGGTGTCGTGCTCTCGAAGGCCGATGCGGGCGCGCTCGCTGCTCTGCAAGCTCCGAACTCGAACTGCCCGTTCTGCCCCGATCGAATCCGCCGAGTCACTCCCAGAGTGTTGTCGCAAATTGAATCGAGCGGTCGCTTGGAGCGGGGCGAGTCGGTGTTGTTTCCCAATCTTGTTCCTTACTCGCAGTACGCTGCGGTCGCGGTTTTCTCACGACAACATTGGCTGCCATTGAACGGGTTTAATCCGCAACGACTTTTCGACAATCTCACGGTCGCGGTGGATTACATCCGCAAAGTGCACGCTTTCGATCCGCGAGCTGAGAATTGCGCCTACAACATAAATTATCTGTATCCCTCCGGTGGGTCGTTGCCCCATCCGCACGGGCAGGTATATCTGGATCCGTACGCTACAACTCTGATGCGCTTGCAGCTCGAGGCCAGTGTCGCTTATTGGACTGCTCAAGGCCGGTCCTACTGGGAGGACCTGGTGGAAACCGAAGAGTTGCATGGACGGCGATTCGTGGCTCGAATCGGGCGGACAGTGTGGATTACTCCTTTCGCTCCTATCGGCTTCAATGAGGTTCAGGTAGTAGTTTCGGATTGCGAAACCTTTCTCGACCTTACCAAAGAGGATTTGAATGCGCTTGCAGCGGGTATTTCGCGTGTGCTGCATTGGTACGAATTGACGGGGTACAACAGCTTTAACCTAGCGCTCTACTCGGGGCCTCTGAATGAGTCGCACGGTTGGCGCGTGCATCTTTCGATGATCACGCGCACGGCTATGCTGCCTTATTATCGCAGCGACGCCATGCACATGGAGCGATTGCACTGGGAAGCGGCAGTGGATCGCGCACCGGAGCGGATCGCCGACGATCTGCGCGCACATTTCGCCGCGGCTTAGAAGAAAAAAAAGGGCAAACCCAGCGAGTATTGCGAGGTTTGCCCCTGCCAACTTTACTATTCGACTCTTATTCCTCGGTCCCGAATCTCTTCAGGTCCTCCGGTCCATCTGCCAACGCCACCACCTCTTTGCCCTGAACCAGTTCCCGGATGCTTTCCACCACGTCCGGATTAGCCAGGGTCGTGATATCTCCCGTGTTCATATTGTTGGAGAGAGCGGCGAGAACACGACGCATCAGTTTGCCTGACCGCGTCTTAGGCATATCCGGAACGATGTGGACGTGCTTCGGACGGGCAATCTTGCCGATCATGGTTTCAATGACCTTATTGACGGCGTCAATGATCGCAGGGCTTGCCTGAACCCCAGGCTTGAGGGCGATATAGACCTCGGGCACACGGCCCTTGATCTCGTCCGCCACCGGCACCACGGCTGCTTCCGCGACCTCCGGAACCGTCAGGCAGGCAGACTCGATTTCCTTTGTGCCCAAGCGGTGGCCGGCCACATTGATGACATCATCGACTCGGCCCAAGATACGGAAATAGCCGTCAGCAGCCAGCACCGCTCCGTCCGCCGCAAAGTACGGCCAGTCGTGCCAGTCTTTGCTATTGCGATTCTTACAGTACTTGGCGAAGTACTGGGTGACGAAGCGGTCTCGATCACCCCAGATGGTTTGCATAATCCCCGGCCACGGATTCCGGATGCAGATGTTGCCCGCCTTGCCGGATCCGGCCGAGACTTCCTGCCCGTTTTCGTCAATAATCACCGGATAGATTCCAGGCATACCTGGGCCCGCGCTTCCCGGCTTCATGGGATCGATCGCCGGCTTGGTGCTGCAGAGGAATCCTCCGTTTTCGGTTTGCCACCAGGTATCGACAATCACTGCCTCACCCTTGCCCACCGTTTCGTGATACCAGCGCCAGACCTCGGGCTCGATGGGTTCGCCGACCGTGGTCATGTGCTTGAAATGGTAGTTGTACTTGCCAGGTTCATCGTGACCGGACTTGCGCAACATGCGAATGGCTGTCGGCGAGGTGTGGAAGATGTTGACATCCAGGCGCTCGGCAATTCTCCATACTCTGCCGGCGTCCGGATAGGTCGGCACACCTTCATAGAGAACGCTGGTAGCGGCCAATGCCAGCGGACCGTAAACAATATAGGAGTGGCCGGTGATCCAGCCGATGTCGGCCATGCACCAGTAGACATCCTCGGGATGAATATCCTGAATGTACTTGGAGGTGCCGGTCACATAGGAAAGGTAGCCGCCGGTGCGGTGTTGGCAGCCCTTGGGCTTGCCGGTGCTGCCGCTGGTGTACATGAGAAATAGCGGAGCTTCGGCATCCATCGGGATCGGAGCGACGATCGTGCCCTTAAATTTCGGGAGCAATTCATCGACCCAGAAGTCGCGGCCTTTGACGAAGGGCGAAGCGGTCGCACTCTGCCCCTGGTGCCGTCTCCAGACAAGGACTTTATCCACGGTCTGGCCTTCCTTCTTGGCCATCCCCAGCGCGATATCGGCGGCTGCTTTGTGGTCGAGCATTTTGCCATTTCGATAGTAGCCATCCATGGTGATCAGAACGCGGCTCTGCGAGTCGGCGGCACGCGTTCCGCAAGCCTCACCGCTAAAGCCTCCGAACACTACCGAGTGGATAATACCCAGGCGGGCGCAGGCCAGCATGGTAATCGGCAACTCGGGGACCATCGGCATGTGGATGGTGACCCGATCTCCGGCCTTTAGACCGCAGAAATCGCGCAGCAGCGCCGCGAATTCATTCACCCGCACATAAAGTTCCCGGTAAGTGACGGACACGGGCGCTTCCGCCTCCGGTTCCGGAACAAAGATCAGGGCGGCTTTGTTTTTGTACTTGGCGAGGTGCCGGTCGACGCAGTTGTAGGAGGCGTTGATCTTGCCTCCGACGAACCACTTCCAGAACGGCGGATCGCTGGTGTCGAGCGTCTTGTCCCAGTATTTGTCCCAAGTCAGCAGGTCAGCGTACTCCCGGAAGCATTCCGGGTAATTCTTCTCGCTGAAGCGTTCGATGATAGAGGGATCGGTCAAATTCGCCTGGCCGATGAATTTCGCGGAAGGATAGTAGTACTCTTCCTCCCGCCAGTGAACTGCGATCTGAGCTTCGGTGGCCTCGCTCGGCACCTGTGGTTTCATGCGTATTTCCGCCATATTGATTTACCCCTCATGTTGCTGAATTTTTGACTTGCTGAAGCGCTTGGCCGCCAGCGCTCTCTCGGCTGGCGGAATTCGTCTTGGTATCAAGCAACCAACCCCGTTGGCACCGCCCCCGAGGCTCCTTGTGCGACACCTGGGAGCGTGAATTCGCGGGATTTTAACGTCCATTCCACAAAGGCCTTGGGCGCTCCTCACTGAAGAGCGCCCAAGCGCTCCATTCACGTCTCAGAGTAATTGAACACCCTTTGACCCAGATTGAACAACCCGATCCAGGCAGCAGTTTCGAGAAGCTAGGCTGCTATCACCGTCTTCGCTCCTGCCAAGCGTTCTCCCGGCGCGGCCGGTCGTTTCGCTGCCAATTCGCAGACCAGAGCACCTGCGGCCAGAACTGCCGCCGTATAGAACGCCATCTGGTAGTTGTGATACTTGTCGTAGAGCAAACCACCGATGCGGCCACCGAGAAGGCCAGCCACACCCCAGGCGGTGAACAGCATGCCGTAATTGAGGCCGAGGTTCTTGGTGCCCCAGAAATCGGCTGCCGTTGCTCCGTTCACCGAAAGCTGGGTGCCGTAGCACCAGTAAACGATGAACAACATCACGAAGAGGGCCACCACGTTGCCGCCCACGAAGTACAGGATGGGCATGGCAACCATGGAGATACCGATCATCAGGCGCAACACATTAATGCGACCCAGATGGTCCGACATCCAGCCGGAGAGAATGCGACCGGAAGCGTTGCCCACCGCTCCCACAACTAGGCCAAACGAAGCCAGGGTGGTGCTCGGAATGCCCACACTCTTAGCGAAGGGCACCAACTGGCTGATGACCATCAGGCCGGCAGCGCAGCCAAACGCATACCCCACCCACATCAAGTAGAACGTAGGAGTCTTCAGCACCTCGCCAGGGGTAAAGTCATAGGTGCTCGCCACAGCTTTGGAAGTTGGTGCGGGCGTCCATCCAGCCGGTTTGTAGCCGGCGGGCGGATTCTTCAGCAGGAAGGCGCCGAAGACGGTCATCACGAAGAAGATCCCGCCTAGAACTTGGAAGGTGGTGCGCCAGCCAAAGGTCGGGATCAGGTAGCTCGCGGCCAGCGGCCCGAAGATTGCCGAGCCCGCCCCGTATCCGCCCACCGCGAGTCCAACCGCCAACCCGCGTTTATCCGGGAACCACTTGGACATGACGGGAATTGGAGTCGCGTAGCCAAAACCATTGCCCAATCCACCCAAGACGCCGAAGAAGACGAAAAACTTGGTTAGGCTGTCGGCCTGTGAGCACAAGAAGAAGCCCAGGCTCACCAGGATCGCGCCAATCAGTGAAACCTTGAAAGGCCCGAGTTTATCCTGCAGCCGGCCAGCAACGATAAATGTAAGCGCGAAGACCACCACCGCGATGATGAACACATTGGAGGTATCAGCCCGCTTCCAGTGGAATTCCTTTTCCAACGGAGCCACGAACACACTCCAGGCATAAAGCGAGCCCAGTGCCAGGTTCATGGAAACACCACCGACCACGCGCCACCAACGGCTGATGCCGTTAGTGTCGGGAGTAGATGCAACATTAGGTTTAGCCACAGTTTTTCTCCTATAGAATCATGCGAAGAAGCCGTTCTTTCTTGAATTCAATCGGTCCGATTGAGTGGGAAGCGTTACTTGCGTGCCGACCAAGCCGCGCTTCCCGTATGTCCTCTCTCTCGGATAGATTCCAGACGCTAAAAAAGCGGCAGAACCTGTCGTTTATAAACTGTATTCGCCAACGTTGCGGTGGCGATATACCAGGCGACTAAGCCGGTGATAAAAATCTCCCAGCCCGCAACCGGTGCCGGACACTTACCCAAAACCACGAAGTCCAGCAAAATGAAGGCCAGCAAAAGCAGCCAGAACAGGACCGCCAGAAACTTTCCTACGCCTTGAACCGCGATGCAAAAAGCGAAGGTGAACAGCGTCCACATGAGGAAGAAACCAAGTTCCTCGGGATGACCCGCCGGAATGCCTGTCTTCGGTTGCACGTACAGCAGCACGAAAAGCGACCACCAAAAGGCGCCATAGGACATGAAAGCGGACCCGCCAAAGATGCTTCCTTTGCGAAGGTCCACGATACCGGCAATGAATTGCGCCGTACCCCCGAAGCAAATGGCCAGCGCCAAGGTCGGACCGGCGCTCCAGAATCCTACGTTGTGCAGCCCGGTCGCCATCGTCGTCAAACCGAAACCCATCAGCCCAACCACCGCTGGGTTCGCCCACCACTCTTTCAACATTCCGCTGTCTGTTAACTCTGCCATGCTGTTGTTCTCCTTTCGGTCGTGCTTCAGCCACCTATTCGCGCTCGGTGGTCTGCCCTTCACGTGCCGACTGATCAAGCATCTTGAGGCCTGACAGCAATCCGGCTAAGGTTGCACCTTCTGCAAGCTCGCCGACACATTTACATCTGAGTCCGCCCCGACCGTAAGCTTACGCTTCCACTGGTCAAAACCGGACAGAGTAAAGACGATCTTATGCGTCCCTGGCGCAAGACTAATCTCGGATGGCGTACTGCCCACATATCTGCCGTCAATAATGATGTCCGCGCCCGAGGGTGTCGAACTGAAGTTGCACTTTACACTCTCCGGAACGCCCGCCTGCATGACTTCGGCTGGTGAGGGTGACTCGGAGGCCGGCCCGGAGTCAGCGGCCGCCCCGGACTTGGGCGCTGGAACAGACGCTACCAACTGATAGAGCTGCTTCCTCTGCTTGCCTTTGGCATCGGGGTAGAAAACCACGATCCCCGCTTTTTCCTTGCGCGCCTTAAACTTTTCGCCGACAGCCAGCAGGGCGCACCTGGACCATCGCAAGTCGACCGCGCAGGCGATGGTGAA
>JBAVAA010000485.1:0-1994 GCA_049585515.1 Terriglobales bacterium
GGTCGCGGCCCCGCAGCGCATCCGAGTTTCGTCCGGCGTATCGACCGGACTCCTGATTAAGAAGGTTACGCCCAATTACCCCCCGCTAGCCAAGCAGGCCCGCATCCAGGGGCACGTCCTGTTGCAGGCGGAAATCAGCAAAGAAGGGACGATTCAGAACCTGCAGCTGATTAGCGGGCACCCCATGCTGGCGCCAGCGGCCATCGAAGCGGTGAAGCAATGGCGGTACAAGCCATATCTGCTCAACGGCGAACCGGTCGCCGTGGAGACCCAGGTGGATGTGATTTTCAGCTTGGCCGGAGGCTAGATTCTCTGGGCAGCTTGTCAGCTAAGTGTTTGTCCGGTTTAGAGTTAAGTTTTGGTTTTGCGGCAGTTCAAAGCCCTTCCCCGTCCTACCTTTTTCCCGAGACGGGACTACGGTGGTTTCGACTACCGCCCGAGGGCAACTCTGCCCATATTGGGTTTCTTGCATCAAACGATTTTAGTCGTAGAGATGCGGCTTGCCGCGTTCCCCGTCTCTACGAAAGAATCCGAGTTTGGCAAGGATTTAGAAACAGTTCCGAGGAGGAAAGCAACTCATGGTAGTGAACTTGGCAGCAGTCGCGCTCTGTAATTTCCATCTTTTTGCCGCCTGGCTTCTTCAAGACAACAGCTCGGTCGGCTGGGACCCGATTTCGCTCTGGAAGCAGATGGGTATTCTAGCGAAAGCCGTGGTCATCATTCTGTTCATCATGTCGGGGTGGTCGATCGGCGTGATGATCGATCGCTGGATGGCTTTCAATGCCGCCCGCAATCAGTCCCGCTCCTTCGCTCCCGCGGTTGCCGGAGCCTTGCGCGAGGGCAAGATCGACGAAGCGATCAAGGTCGCCGAACGCAACAAGAAAAGTCACCTCGCCAAGGTGGTCACCGCGGGCCTGATGGAATTCAAAGCCCACCAGGACAGCCCGGGTGAGATTCCCGGCGAGACCATCGAAGCGTCGAAGCGGGCATTGGAGCGCACCGAAGCCATCGTGCACGCCGAGTTAAAGCGTGGCCTGGGCGGTCTGGCAACCATCGGCTCGACGGCTCCGTTCGTCGGACTGTTCGGAACCGTGGTCGGCATTCTCAACGCCTTCAACGGCATCGCGAAGGAAAAGGCAACCGGTCTCGCAGCGGTCGCTGGCGGCATTTCCGAAGCGCTCGTCACCACGGCAGTCGGCTTGTTCGTGGCAATTCCGGCCGTCATGATGTTTAACTACCTGACCGGTCGCGTGGAAGCGTTTGACGTGGAAATGGACAACTCGTCGAGCGAACTGATCGATTACTTCCTGAAGCGGCGGAGCATGCGGCGATCCTAGGACGGCTGGTCTTAAATCTTAAGACCGGCTGTTTGCACCCATGAGTTGCTGAAATGGATGGACGGGCGTCTCGCCCGTCCATCCGTTAGGTGGCCGGGCGGCGGGCCCGGTGCTCCACCGACGAATGCAGGAGACAAATTTCCATGGCATTAGCAAAACGAAACGAAGCAGCCAACGTAACCTCTGACATTAACGTCACCCCTATGGTGGATGTGATGCTGGTGCTGCTCATCATCTTCATGGTGGTTACGCCGATGTTGCAGCACGGCGTTCCCGTGGATATGGCGAAGGTCAACAATCCCATCGATATGCATGACGCCGACAAGGAAGACGCGCTGCTGGTCGCAATTACGCGCGACGACAAGGTTTTCTTCGGAACCGACGTGGTCAAGCCCGACGACCTCACGCAGAAAATCAAGGACAAGCTGGCGAACCGCACTGACAAGCGGGTGTTCCTGAAGGCCGATATGCGGGCGAAATTTGGCTGGGTGGTCGAGGTTGTGGACGATGTTCGCGCCGCGGGCGTGGACCAACTCGGGCTTTTGACAGATCAAAAGAAATCCGGCAGCATGGCCCCGCCGCCTGGCACCATACCGCCGACGCCGCCACCGACGGGCGGGCAATAGCACGGCAGACGTAGCGACACAGGAGATCGAT
>JBAVAA010000486.1:0-2143 GCA_049585515.1 Terriglobales bacterium
TTTATGCGATTTGTTTTTGGACTGACATTTGCGCTTTGGCTGAGTTTCCCGCTTACTGGAGTGGCCTCAGGGCCACAACAACCGGAGGACACGAATCCCGCCGCACAGTCTCCGCCTGCTGCGAAACAAAACCCGCCGGCAGAGCAGGCTCCGGCCGAGAATCAGGAGGCTGCGGCCAAGCAGCAAAAATCCGATTCCGCTGCGCCCGCCGCAGGTTCGCCGAACGCGAGTCCGGCGGCTGTCCCGAAAAAGCGCCGCAAGCAGACCCCGCCATCCAATGTCGCTCCGCGGCGGATTGTGGTTCGCGAGGGTGGCGCGACTGAACCTGCGGCGCAGATTGTTCCCGGTATCTCTCCTGCAGAAGCTGCCCGCCAGCGCCAGAAGGCGGAGGATTTGCTCAGCTCAACCCGCGGTCAAGTCCAACAACTGTCAGGGCGAACGATGGACGCGCAACAGCAGGAGACGGTTGGACAGATTCGCAACTATATGGAGGGTGCCCGTGCGGCGTTGAAGGAAGGGGATGTCCAAAGAGCGGGCACGCTGGCGGGGAAAGCGCACCTGCTTGCGGATGATTTGGCGAAGCATTAATGCGGCTCCCCAGTTGTCAGGTCGCAGGTGGCCCGCATAACGGCCAACTGAACCCCTGATCCGAACCCCAAGCAACTGCCGTTACTTTCTCCCCTCCCGTTTCTGCGCCACGACCAGCCCGCGCGGCGTGGCCAAGAGTAGAACTGAGATCAGGCCGTCCCGCTCGAGTTTGAGCGCAGCCTCGCGGACGACCTTCAGATGCGAACTGGCGTCGTGCATCAGGATCAGGCCATAGGGATTGATCTGCGGCAGAAAGCGGCGAATCTCTTGTTCGCGGATGGGCAGATCGCTGTCGCTGAACAAAAGGTCGATGGTGGCTTCCACTTTCATGTCAAGGCTTGATTCATTGCGCAGTTCGATCCACCCGTCGAGGCCCGAAGTTTCGATTCGTACCTTCGCGTTCTCGTAAATCTGTGGATCGAACTCGCAGGTAATGACCCGGCCGCGCCCGTTCGCTTTCAGTCCCTCGGCGATCCAAAGCGTGCTAATGCCACTGAAAGTTCCGGTCTCCACCACCAGTTCGGGTTTGATTGTGGTGACAACAGTGCGCAGGAATTCCAGCACCTCGGCCTCGGCCGTCATGGAATCGAACATGCTCCAGCGCTCCGGGTGCGGACACTCTGGCGTCGCGCGATGATATTCCGGCTGCAATTGGTCGCCGGTGCGCTCGATCTCGCGCAGGATGCGGCGTTCCTGCTTTTCTTTCCTGAAAAGGCGGCGAAGGGACATAAAGAAAGATGTCAGGTCTTAGGTTTCAGGGATTAGGAAAATCTACCGGCGTCGGATCTCCAGGTTTTTCCTGAGACCTAAGACCTAACACCTGAGACCTTTTCTATTCACTCGTAAAGTAGTCCACGGTCACTGGATTTTCAAACAGCGAGTAATCGCGGGTAACAACCGTGATTCCGCCGTCGGTAACGAAGTAGCGCTCGCGGTCGGCTTCGGTATCGTAGCCGATGGTGGTTCCTTCGGGAATGTGCACGTCGCGGTCGATGATGGCTTTGCGGATGCGGCAACTGCGCCCCACGTTCACGTGCGAAAACAAGATGCTGTTCTCAATCTCAGAATAGGAGTTGACGCGCACATCCGGAGAAAGCACGCAATTCCGGACCGTGCCGCCGGAAATAATGCTGCCGGAAGAAACCAGCGAATCGAGAGCGCGGCCGGTGCGTCCACTCTCGGCAAACACGAACTTGGCCGGCGGGTACTGGCGCTGATGAGTGCGGATAGGCCAGGCCTCATCGTAGAGATTGAAGACCGGCGAGACCGAAACCAGGTCCATGTTGGCTTCGTAGTAGGCCTCTAGCGTGCCGACGTCGCGCCAGTAAAGCGCTTCTTTCTTGTTCTCGTCGACAAAATTAAAGGCGTAAACGCGATAGTCGCCCAGCATCTTGGGCAGAACATTCTTGCCGAAATCGTGACTGGAATCGGGATCCTCGGCGTCTTTGAGCAGCACGGGAATGAGCACGTCGGTGTTGAAAATATAGATGCCCATCGAAGCAGAAATCTTCGTCGGATCGTAGGGTGAGCGCAGGTCGGTCTGCTGGGGTTTTTC
>JBAVAA010000487.1:0-1918 GCA_049585515.1 Terriglobales bacterium
CAGTCGTATTCCAACCACCCTCGCCGTTTGGGGACAGCTCGAATACTACCCGCTGCCCGGCTCCATTAAACGCCGTGCCGAACATGTTTCCGGCCGCATCCAGGGTCAATCCGGATCTGGAATTGCGAACATAGGGCGAAATAATTTCCTCCGTCCATCCCCCAGGGGATGGGCGCAGCTCGAAGGGGCCAGCGGCCAGTTGGCCGTAGAGATTGCCCGCCGCGTCCATGACCACGCCGCCCCCCGGATAGTCCCCGTCATGACACACGCCTCCGGTGAATTGAGAGCAAAAGTCGTACACGACGGCTTCCGTCCAACCTGCTCCGAGGGGACTAAGTTCGAAGGCGACGCCGCAGCCTTGGTTGAAGCCGCAATTAGAGTTACCACCTTCGGGCACTATTCCGTAAAGGTTCCCCACGCTGTCGAATACCACGGGGCCGTCGGGATACGCGCCGTCCGTGCAGTTCTCACCACCTTTGGAGCAGAAGTTGTAGAGTACGGATTCGTTCCAGCCCCCGCTGCCATTTGGCGAGAGCTGAAATACGGTTCCTAACCCCACTCCCATATATCCCGTCCCGCCAATCTGGGTCGTCCCATAGAAGTTCCCACCATAAGAGGTAAGGCTGGACTGGGGATTAGCGCCATCGACGCAATTGCCCTGCGACTCAACCGAGCAGAAATTGTAGAGCACCGTCTCAGTTTGGGCCTGCGCTGGGCTGGCGGCGATCAGCAGGAGCGTGGAAAGTAGAAGCAATGTCAGAGCGCTAACAGTAACAAGTTGACGTTTCCCGAGCATGACAATTCTCCTCGTCCTAGCCGGGATTTTTCTTGAGCGCGGAACGGTTGTTATTGTCCACCCAATCCCTGCGGGCGTCAATGTGAAACACTTTTCGTCACCACTAAGAGGAGTTCTGTGGTGGGTTGTTGTTGTAACATCCCCATTTCACTCACTATCGGGGTTCTGAGTGCAATCGCCTGGTTTCCTCAGCTATCGGGATTTTCAGCTTTAGTTCCGTCCTCGCATTACCCTCGTGACGAGCGCTTCTATTAGCGTTGATGTCTAATCGCTGAATGGGATTGTCCAAGCTATTGAGAGCAATTTGTATGGCGCTTCCCCTTGTCGTAGGCGTATCCGCGCAAACCGCATCGGAATTGGCGAATAAGTATGCTCATCACGAGGTTTACGAAATACAGCCGGGAGTGCAGATGACGGCGAAATTTGCGGCGAACGGGTTGGTCTGCCAAATGCAAATAGAGCAGGAGCGTTTCCTACAAGACGAAGTGGACCTGACCAACGGCATCGAAAAAGACAGTGTTCATGGCTTGATGGACCAACTCGTGCCACCGTCTGAACGAGGGAAAAAAGACGCCGGGCGGAACGGTATGGTTATAGGGCTGGGTCAATCTATGGAGAGCATTGAGCGTTATGCGAATGTTGATATTCATGTCTTATCAACGACATCGGAGTACCCGACGACAACCGTTGCCATAGTGAACTGGCAACATCGCAAGTGCTCGCCGTAATTGGCGAAAAATCCCGATTGCGCTCATTGATCTTCGTCATAACACAGGCACCCCACGGGTTCCAATACGATAGGGCGACTGCTACTTCAGAGCTTCCCTTACGAACGCTTCTAGGTGGCGGATCTCATTGACAATCTCGGAAACCGCGATAGCACAAGACTCACATTGGCTGGTATTCTTGCGCAGTTCGGCGCGAGTGAGGATTATTTGGAGCTTGTTGCGGATATGATCCAACGCGGCTTGGGGTCCCTCTGCCATAGCCGGCAACCCGTCATCACAAGATCGCCTCAGGGGGTGCTGCGTCTCAACGGGCGGGGACTGCTCTTCGGGGAGGCGAGACCTATTAATTCGACACGAAGGAGCGCGTCCTGTCAGTGAGATTGGTCACATCTTG
>JBAVAA010000488.1:0-1873 GCA_049585515.1 Terriglobales bacterium
CCCAAGGCCAGACAGAAGCGGCACGAAAGGAATTGAACGAAATCAGCGGGCTTAAGCAGTTCCGGGCGCATTTGGCGGAGGCGAAATTGCTGATCCTTCAAGGCGTCGACGCCCTGAAAGAGCAGAAGCTTGACGACGCGCTTGCTTTGTTTCAAAAATCGATTGACGAAAGTCCAGAACTGCCGACCGGCTATTACTACCTGGGCCTCACCAGGGAGCGCAAGAATGATCCTGAGCGCGCCTTGGCCGCCTATCAAAAAGCACTCGAGCTGAAACCGGACTATGCGCAAGCTCACTCGAGCCTGGGATTGATTTATTGGCGCGAGAATGATCGCTCACACGCGCTCGACGAGTTCCGTCAAGCGGTCATGTGCGATCCCGATCTGGCGGAGGCCCACTACAATCTCGGTCTTGCCCTCGCGCAATCAGGAAATTTGGACGAGGCCGTGCACGAACTGGGCGAAGCGATCAGTCTCAATCCCAAGTACACCGATGCTCGAGTGCAACTCGGATTGACCCTTAACCAGAAAAACGACACCGCGGGCGCCATTAACGTATTCCGAGAGCTCGTCCGGCGCGATCCAAATTTTGCGGAAGGCCACAACAATCTCGGATTGGTGCTGCTGCAAACTGGCAAGCTTCGGGAAGCACAGCAAGAGTTTGTGAGTGCGGTGCATCTCAAGCCACGCTACGCGGAAGCGCACTTCAATCTGGGAGTGACCCTCCATCAGGAAGGAAACGAAGGCGAATCACGCGCCGAGTTTGATAAAGCCTACGAGATCGCACCTGCGTTGAGAGACCAACCACGTCCTTGAGGCTCTGGCGCGGTCCCGCCGAGCGCGTGGCAGACATAGACGATCAATTCCCGGCTGGACGTGGGCATTGTCACCACTTCGTGGTGTTTGGCGAAAAGAAACGCGACGAAATGAGCTACATGCGTCGCAGCCCGGTGAAGCACGTACTCGTAGCCGCAATAATGGGCAGACACAGGCTCGCGGCCGACTACCATCTTGTTGAAACTACGTTTAACTGTTGATTCGAGTCCTACCTGAGGAGCCATTCTATCAATGGCCTAGCTAGCCCCGCAATCCGTACGCAATCCGTTAAGCCGGTCGGCTCAGTGCCAGCCCAACAACTTTGGAGTGCGCCAGTCCCATCTCGTCTGTCACCACGTCGGCGTAGATGTTCATTGTCGTTCTGATGTCGCACCCTCCGCTGGCACAAAGGCCGAAGGCGGCAGTCCCCCCACGGTAGCCGCATCTCCGGCCTTCAATGCATAGGGCACGCTGAACAGCATCACGCGAGGCTGCTCAGCTTGCCCCTCCCGGTTGGGCGCCTAACCAGCGCGCCTCCCCCGAATCGAATAAGTCGGCGGGCAATCCCTGACTGCTCGTCGAACCCAACATCACGATGTAGTGTCCGTTCTTTTCGGTCTGCACGTTTTGGGTTTCCAGCCACAGTGGAGATCCTCCCTGCGAATCCTTATATAAGGAGAAGGTGACGCCCACCGTTCCGGTCAGTGTCTTCACAAATCGCGCAACTCGTGCTCCGCTTACATAAATCGGAAAAGGAGAAGGATCTCTCTCACGGAGAAAGACTTATTTGGACGTTACAAACGACTCCGAATCTTCCCGTTCTCGTCCCCACTTCCCTGCACCCGTAAAAGCGAAAAACGCCGCGAAAGTGGCTCACGACGTGAAAAGATTTTTTCGCGCGGCGCGGCCCATGGCCAGCCGGACGGTTCCGGCCGAATCGGTAGCCCATTTAGCTTTCCCGCGAAGCGAGATTAGCTCTTGCCCCCGGCAGTTGGGTGCTTCCGCAGAGTAACCGGGTTGGAGTGCTTTGAGGCCGCTTAGCAGCGTCGAACCATGGT
>JBAVAA010000489.1:0-4191 GCA_049585515.1 Terriglobales bacterium
CGGGAACCGCCACACACAGCACCGCTAGTTGTCCCAGTTCGATACCAACATTGAAGGAGAACAGCGACACCACCAGGTGGGAGCCGGCAAATTGCAGCTGGTCTTTCAGTGCATAAGAGAACCCGAACCCGTGAACCAGGCCGAACAGTCCTGCGATGATCCAGCGATGATGGAGATTGGCGCCGACAATATTCTCCACCGCCATGTAAAAAATAGAAGCGGCGATGGCCATCTCCACAAATGGAGGAAACCAGGCACCGCTAGGTGCAAGATTAAAGGCCGATCCCAGCAGGGTCACGGAATGCCCCAGCGTAAACGCCGTAATTACCGGAATCAGCCCGCGAATCTTTCGAAACGGAATAATCAGGCAGAGGAGAAAAAGCAAATGGTCAATGCCGCTGAGAATGTGCTCAACACCCAGAACCACGAAGCCTTTAGAAGCCTGAAACCAGGTCGGATTGAGCGGAACCTGCCCGCTCTGCGAAGTAATCATGAACGCACGCGAGCTGCCGTCGAGCGGCTGATAGCGAACCGTAAACTTAACCAGATCCTTCAACTCCGGCGCGATCGTGGTCTGAATCGTAAAAATGGAATTCGGCGAGCTGATCGGATAAATAAAGTGAACATCCAGATATCCCTGGTCGAAGTAGATCGCCGTGCCTTTTTCGAGGGGCTCGGCCACATGCGCGAGGGCCTGCTCATAGTCCTCAAACGAGCGGTCTGACGGCAGGTCGAAGCGGCCAGTCGCGCTCGTCGAAACCAGCCGCACTCCGTTTTCCCGAATGTCAATGCCTTGCGCGATGCCGCGCAGCGCCAAGTCTGTCCCTGGCCCCGTGGCCGACAAGTCATAGACCTGTCCCTTCATCGGAAAATGAGCGGCGTGCAGCAGGTCCAGGGGCACGCGAATCACGACATGGGCCTCGTGAGGTTCCATCTTGACGAACGCGTTCACTACGGTCTGCAGAGGAATATCGTGAGCCTTAGCAGGAAGCACAAAGAACCCTGCAGAGCACACTGTAAAAATAGCGAGTGCAGCTAAGAACCGTAGGCCGCGGCCAAACATCGCGGAACCCTCCAGACGCCAGAGGCCGTAGGCGAAGACCGGGGAGTAGTTAAATCCCCGGTCCCCACCCGCATGGCGCACATCTTCTTTCAGCAGTAATCCTCACTGATTTGAAACAAACTTCTGAATGCGCCGGCCGGTAATTGTATCCGCCACGTACACGTTGCCTTGAGAGTCCGTGGCCGTTGTGTGCGAGAAGGAGAAGTGGCCGGCGTTATGACCGGGACACGGGGCAATACCGCAGACGCCAAGCGCGCCGATGATATTGCCTAGCTTTCTGTCCACGATCCACGCATTGTCGTTGGCTAGGTCCACATCGATGATGTATTTCTGGCTGGCTGGAGCCTTATCGGCCAGATAATCGATGTTGGGCCAGAAGTCAATGTCGCAAGCCCGGGTGCTTTCCTTCAGGATCGCGGCCTGCGCCCCCGCAGTTGCGCTGGGAGCATTGCCGATGTCAATCGACTTAAGGTAATTGCCCATCTTGTCGAAGACTTCGATCCGGCTATTGGGGCGGTCGCATGCATACACAAGCCCGTCCTTGCCGAGAACGACGCAGTGCGGATGCCCGCCACCCGTCGCTCCGAAAGTTCCGCCAGGACACGGAGTTGAGGTGCACTTGCTCCCGAACTGACGAAGGTAGTTGCCGCTGGCATCGAAGACCACAACACGGTGGTTGCCGTACCCGTCGGCAATGTAAACATCACCCGGCTGTCCGGTGACCGGATCGTCTTTCGGATCCACGGCGATGTCTGCCGGTTCGTTCAACAGCGTATGGCTGCTGTTGAAGTCGTTGGCTTCGCCACAAGTGGGATATACGACGGTGCCGCCGACTGTGCTGTTGTTCGAAGGCCCATCACATACACCCTTTGTACCGATTTGCAGCAGCGCGACCCCCCCGCCTCCATCATGTGCGTATTTCTGAACGATGCCGTCGCCGTTGCCGCCCGTCCAGATATTGCCCTGATAGTCTACGTAGCAGCCGTGGGACCCGTAAGGCATGTACACGCTGCCGCCATAGCTTGGCCCCGACTGTGTAAGCGCGGCGTTGCCGAAGCCGTTCACGACTTTGCCCGCCGAATTAAACTCCAGAATCACCGGTGCAGGAATCGCCGATGCGCTAGCATCATTTCCGTTGATTGCGCCCGACTCGTCGCCCTGAATGACACCGGCAATAGTCACGCCGGTTTCCCAGGCCCGATTGACTGTAAATACGTTATCGTCGGCGTCGATGCAGACCCCGGCAACTTCTCCTTGCACCCACGTATGTGCCACACCATCGACTCCGAGGGGAGCAGGAAGAGGTTTGGGCCAGCTCGCATCGACTCTGAAGGATGGTACCGCTGTGGCCGCTTGGTTAGAGTCATTGGCGCTAGCCTTTGTCATTGGTTTCCAAAGTCCCGTTGCCAGGATCAGCGCCACCACTGCCACACAACAGTAGAGCAACTTTGCACACTTCATGGTGTGTGTTTCCTTCCCCCTTACCATTCTTAGATAAGGGCCGTGCCCGAAGAAGGGGTCGGAATTTCGCGAACTTTATCAATAGCAGTGGGGCACAGCACTCGGGTGGATTCTGTAGTTGCGTGTAAAAGTATGTAATGATCCGAAATTCAGATGCGGCTCCCAATCGTCAATAAGCCAAAAAATCAGGCCGCCCACAATGGGACGGCCTGGTTTGGCAAAGTCCTCCGGGGAGGAGGGCTAAACTTGTCTTACATCGACGGCGGATTCGCGCTCGCCGTCGGCGTCGGGCTGCTGCTTGGAGCCTGGGCGGGGGTGTTTGTGTCCGCCCCAGTATTGCTCATCAGCCGGATATCGACGCGCCGGTTCTTGGCGCGCCCGTCGCGAGTCTTATTGGTATCTACCGGCTTATCCTTGCCCAGCCCTATCAGGTAAATCTTGTACGCCGGAACGCCCTTCTCCGCTGCCAGGTATTGAATCACAGCGTCGGCGCGGCGCTGGCTTAGATCGTAGTTGTATTCGGAGCTGCCCACCGAGTCGGTCGCGCCCTCTACGGTGATGATGTATCCCTTGGTAGTGGCCACGCTGGCGGCGAGCTGGTCAATCGCTTCCTTGGAGTCCTTTGTCAGATTGTCTTTGTTGAATCCAAAATGCACCGCTGTCTCCGCCACGGGACGGTAGTTGTCGAGGTTCACGACAGCGTTGGTCAAAGTATCCACACGCTGCGATGCGGTGTTCGCCGACATTTGCGCTTTATCGGCGTCGCTTCCGGCGGCCACCGCCTTCTGATCGACCTCAGCGGCACGGGCCTGCACCGCCTGAATTCCGGCTTGGGCGCGTTGATCGACGTCCTTGATATCCCTTGAATTCTTCGCAGTCAGGTCGTCGAGTTCATTGGTTTTGTTGATCAATGGCGTCGTCTGTTGACGCACATAATTCTTGGTTGAACATCCGATCGATGCGACCATCGTTACGGCCAGCATTAGGGTCAGCGAGATGCGATTCATAAGTTGGGGGCTCCTTGGCCAAATATTGCTATGTTCTAAGTCTGGGTTCGGGTCCCGCGAACCGCCTCGTGATCTGGACCCGTTCCGATTCAATGCACGGCGGATGCCATTTCGCATCCCCGATGTAAGTCTGCAACTCTTGTTATATCAACATCTTGCAACGTTACTGTGGGAAAGGCACAAACCGCGTATCCAAGCAATCGCGATATGAACCGTAAAAAATTTATACTGTTTCCGATCCATCCTTTAAATCATAGGCGTCGGTAGCGGTCCGTGCTAGCCACTATCTAGATTCTCCGCCGAAAGGTTCCCCTTCCGCGTCGTTAGCAGGATGGATGAAGGTTTGAGCGGCCGAAGTTGCAACCAAGGGTAGACCTAAACCGTCAAGTCAAGAACTGCCCCTACATCACCGCAGGCACGCTAATCCCCATGATCCCGAGAACCCGAATCAGTTCGCGGCGAACCACCGCGGTAGTGGCCAGCAGAAAATTCTTCCGCCCCTCATCGGCCTCGCTAAGGATGGGATAGCGGTGATAGAAGGTATTGAAAAGCTGTGCCAAACGGAAGGCATGTTTGGCAAGATAAGCAGGTTCCGTAGTGGCGATGCATTGGCCGACAACATAAGAAGTCTGGGAAGCCGAAAGCCAAAGCTCCCAGATG
>JBAVAA010000490.1:0-2561 GCA_049585515.1 Terriglobales bacterium
GCGCCGTGGAAAAAAACCCATGCAAACCGGCGGCCAAATGTTCGATATGGACTACGTAAATGTAATTTCAGCATTTTACGGTCCGATGAAGAGACAACATGCCGAGAAAAAGGCCAAAACCTTGGCAGGACTGCCAACTCTTTGGCAGAGACTACTCCGGCCAACCTAACGCAGATAATCCGTATGGGAGATTCCGAGCCGCTGCATCTTGTATTGCAGGGTGGTGCGCTTCAGGCCAAGCCGGGCCGCCGCGCCTGCTGGTCCCGAAAGCGTGCCCCGCGTTTGCCGTAGAACCTGGATGATGTGTTCGCGTTCCCGGTCGCGCAACGTGATGTCGGCATCTGGCGGCTGCCGCGAGATTTCGTCGCGTAACTGGGCGAGCGGCGCATTCAATCGTCCGCCTTCCGAAAGGATCGCGGAGGGCTCGATAAAGTTTTCCAGCTCGCGAATGTTGCCCGGCCATTTCCAGTCGATCATCGCCTGGATGGCCTCATCGGGAATAACCTCGATATGCTTGTGCAACCGGGCCGCGCTCTTTTCGACGAAATGGCGTATCAGTTTGGGGATGTCCTCGCGCCGTTCGCGCAAAGCCGGCAGATGCAGGGGAAACACGTGCAAACGGTAAAATAGGTCGCCACGGAATTCCTTTTCTTCAACCGCGCGGGCCAGGTCGCGATTGGTGGCGGCGATCAGGCGCACATCCACATGGATGGTCTTCGTTCCCCCTAGGCGCTCAAACTCCTGGTCTTGCAGAACGCGCAATAGCTTGGGCTGCAACTCGAGGGGAATATCTCCAATTTCGTCGAGCAGCAACGTGCCTTTGTCCGCTAATTCCAGCCGGCCAAATTTCTGGCTTACCGCTCCGGTAAAGGCTCCCTTTTCGTGGCCAAACAGCTCGCTCTCCAGTAATCCCGTGGGAATAGCGGCACAGTTTAACTTGATGAAGTTGCGTTCCTTCCGCCGGCTCATGTTGTGGATCATGCGGGCGATACGCTCTTTGCCGGTTCCGGTCTCGCCGGTTATAAGGACGGTAGAATCGGTGTCGGCGACGATGGCTGCATATTCCAGCACACGTTTCAAAGCCGGGCTCGTGCCCACGATGTCATCGTTCTGGGTCGCGTTTCGAATTTCATACTCCAGATAGCGCTTCTCTTGGGTCAGGCGGTCCTTGAGTTGTGCGATCTCGCGATAGGCATGGGCGTTCTGCAATGCCGCCGCAATCTGATTGGCAACCTGCTGCAGGTATTCGACCTCCGAGGACCCAAAGGCATTTTCGATCGTGCTGCTCGGATTCAATGTTCCCCAAACCCGATTGCCCGCGATCAGCGGCACGCTGCAAACCGACCGAATCCCGCCTTCGTACATCGTTTTCGCCAGAGGATCGTTCATGGCCCGCAATCTTTCAGACGCAAAAAAAGTGACTTCCCTTGTCTGAATCGTCTTCGCCGAAAGCGATTGCTCCAGCGGAACCGACGTACCGTGATTAAGCAGAGGCTCCCACTCCTGCGCATCTGCATAGCGGTGGACGCTCTTGCCCTCCTCGTCCAACAGTGTCAGAACCGCCCGTTCGTAGCGTGCGATGCTCCGGATACTGGAAAGGATCGCCGGCAACAACTTCTCCAATTCGAGACTGGAACTCAATTCACGGCTGACCGCGACCAGGCTCTGCTGCTCCTCAAATGCGCGGTGAGCTCTCTCTTTCTCCAGCGCAAGTGCCCCCATCGACGCCACGCGGGAAAGGAATTCGATGTCGGCGCCATCCAGAGTTTCGGGCACATTCTTGCCCAACCCAAGCGCTCCAAAGTGGGTCGAAGCCGTGCTCACCGGAAGAACTGTGAGCGACCGTACCCCGTGATTCAGTAGCGCGGGCACGCAACCTGGAAAACGATGCTCACGCTCGGTGTCGGGAATGGCGATCGGCTTTTGATGTTTCCATGCCCACCCGCTGGCTGCTTCGTCCACTGGAGCAGCAGCGAACTCTCCGCTTTCCTGATTCTTTTTCCAGTAATGAGTCTGCATGCAATGCTGGCGTGGATCGTACAAAGAAAGGTTCAGCAATTCGCCTCCGGTCAGGGCCAGCACTGGAGGAGCGAGTTCTGTGAACGCGTCGGGCAGGCTTTCGGCTCGTGCTACCACATCGGTGATCTCCAGCAGCAGCCGGTATCGGTCGTGTTCCGGCGAGTCAAACCCATCGAGGGAAACCCTGTTTGCTGACATACGCGCACACTCCTCCCCTAACATCCGCTAGATATATCGTGCAGCGTGTTTTGAGCAGGAACCAGGGGCCATCGCAGCTTGCCAAGCCGCGAACTCACATTCAACATTGCGTCGCAGGCGTCGATTCCTTTACGTGAGGAACCAATCTCTTCTTCCCCGATCGGGAAGCCCCCTCAGGTTCTGCGACACGGTTTTTCCGGTTTCGTGCCGTCCCGGAAAATCTATTCTTACTCCGACTCCAAGTCACGCGCAAGTTCTTTTCTTAGTACCATACAGAAGCTCCGAGACATCGTTTCCTATTTCGAACCTCCGCGGGAAGATACCTTACTTACTCTCTCTTGGTA
>JBAVAA010000491.1:0-3167 GCA_049585515.1 Terriglobales bacterium
GCAGCAAGCAGACATTTGCTGGCTGGATGCTCTATAACCGATTTTGGTTTAAGAAAGATCAGTACGCCATCACCATTGGCGGCGGTGCGATGGCGAACCCGGGACGCTACCTCACTCTGCTCCCGCCCATCAATGGAGCCGACGCGATCACCGGCTCGCCCTACTTTACGCAGAACCCAGGCGATCCGTTTAAGGCGTGGGATGGTTCGATCACATTCAACTGGATGCCCCGGCAGTACATCACTTTCCTCACCGAGTTTGGATATCGCCACGCCAACGTTCCCTATTGGTCGGGTCGAGGCGGTATAACACCTGGCGACAACGGAACTCCCAGCACGATTCCTAACCCAAGCGCGGGGTCCCTGGTCGGCGATACAACATTTGTTCCAGGCCCGTTTCTGTCGCCAACACCCGGCTACACCTGCGTACCGGGAAGCACAGGATTCTGTCCCGATCTGCGGAGAGACGAACCCAGCATCAGGAGCGCGATCATGGTCAAGTTTTAGTTAAGAGACAACCGTGGAGTCCCACCGTTGCGGAAAGAACCGAATTGGGTACCCATCGCTGAGCATGGGTACCCGTATCTACGCTAAAGTGGATTACAGATGCGGTGGCTACGCCGCGAACGGCCGGGCGATTCCCCGATAGCGCCACCCAATCAACCCCAATCCTGAAACGAGCAGCACTATAGTCGATGGCTCGGGGACGGTTGGCGGCTTGGGTCGTTTGTGGTGGCAGTGAATACTCTGATCGTCCGGGCTGCAATATCCCGAAGGCAGGGGCACACCAAACGGGACGTAGGCGAAATAGAATCCATTCGCATTGAAGGGCGGAGCAGCCGGCGCACCCGTCGGCAAGCTATTTGCGGGAAGCGCGGGCCGGTTGGGCCATGAGGGGCCGGAATCCAGCTCCGCGACGGGCTGATCGAGCACATCGTCGGCAGGCTCTTCTTCCGAAACCTCAGGCTTGGCGGTATCGGAAATTTGGTTGCCGCAACGCGCGCGGGCCGTGATCTTGCCATCGGTGAGCAGCATTTCTCCCGGATGGAGGCGGACTTTTTTGCGCGTCCAGTACACGGTGTCACGAATGCGATACGAAAGATAAACTTCGCGGGCTTCGGTAGCTTGCACCAGGCGCGCATGTTCGAAATCGAAGTGGGAGTAGTGCTGGCGAACCACATAATCGCGCAACGCTTTCGAACGGAGATCGGAGGGATCCTTGATCCCTCCTGGCACAACCGAGTAAGGATAAACTCCCGGAATGCGAGCGACATATTTCTTGGTCTTGGCAGAGTGCGCCGCCGCGGTAGCGGAATCTTTATGGCTATTCGGCCGCGTCCATGAGGATGGCAAAACGTCGGACGAATGCACGTAGGGCAACGAGAGATGACGCGCCAAGTTTTGCCAGCAGGCGCCCAATAGTAACGTTACTAAGCTTCCAGCGACCAGCGCGCGCTGGATACGCAGACGACGGCGATACCAACTCCGTCTCCTCCGCCCACTCTTTTCCTTCGTATCGACGTTCAAACGACACTCCTACCCGGCCTTAGGCCAGCGAAATGTAGAAGGGGGAGATTGCGAAACAGTATAGTGCATTCCTCGAACCACAACCACGCCCCGGAACCGATTGTGACAAAGGGTGTTAGACCCAATCCGAAATCGTCTGAAGGGCCTTGCGCAAGACTTTTCATTCCCAGAGGTATTTTCGGTGTTCGGATTCCATAGTGGAAAATCGTTTGGGCACCGCCTCGGGTTATCCTCCCGCAGTGACTGGCGAACCTGACTAGCGGCCAAAGCGATATGTAAAGCTGACGCTGGCATTTGAGGGGATCCGGACCCCCACGACCTCCTCGGTACTGGACGGATAGAAGTTTTCCGTGGTCTGGCCGGAGTAGCCGCTCGCGATGAGGAAATTCGTCCCTGCGCTCAGGCGCCCATTCTTGAAAGAACGAATCAGAGCTCCGCGAAACTCGTTCACTGGCGTTCCCGTACATTCGGCATCCAGATTCGGCGCGCATCCGGTGCCTAGAGGCTTTATGCCAACGTATTCGAATTCGCCGCGCAACTGCAGCCGAAATGGAAGCTTCTGAATCGTCCCCAGCAAATCGAAGATGGTCCGCGGCGCTTCGGGCGTGGGTTCTCCGGTCATCAGATCGCGGGCGTCGGCTTTGGAGAACGTCGCCAGCAGCGAGGCCTGCCGGAACGTATGCCGTACCGCGATGGTCATGAAGCGAAGGCGGCTGGGTCCAAAATCAAATTGTGCCCCGGTGTCCGGATCGATTTTGCCCAGTTCCGCGCTGCTGGTGACGTGGCCCAAAGTGATTTTGAAATCCGTGTTGCGTGCCGTCTTGCTGGCGACGAACTGGTAGGAATGCGACGTGGCCACCGGACTGGCGGCAACAGTGCCCGATCCTGCCAAACCAACCCGCGGATCTTCCGTAAAAAACGATTGGCCAAAGCTGAGAGAAATCAGCGGTAGGTACCACGATTCCCCGGGAAGAAAGGAAACCGTCGCTTTCGGAGAGTTCACCCCGACCCATTTCTGAAACGAATCGTTTGGGTTCTGCGCGGTGACTACAAGATCCTCGTTATCGATGTTGATTTCATCGCGACGCCAGCCCAGGTAATAGCGGAAATGGCGCGCCACAGCGCCTTCGGCTGCAAGGTAGGGCGTCAGCGATGCAATCGTAATGTTGTTTCCATCGATCGGTTTGAACGGTCCGTAGTAACCGGAGTTGCTCGGCTGGAAGAATCCGTAGCTATCAAGATCGTCGCGCCGCGGCGCTTCACGCCCATAGTCGAATCCTCCCAGCAAAGACAAATAGTCGGCAACCTTATTGACATAATTCGCGCTTGCCCCAGCCACGGTACGAAACTCGCTCTGGCGGATCAGACCCAGATCGCTCCCAAAATTTGAGAACAAGGAAAGGTTGTAAGTGCGAAAAAAGCCGGAGAGTTGCAATTGCTGATTTGCGCTAAGTTGCCAGACATCGTTCAAGGCCACCAGCGCGGTATGCGTCTGCTCTTTTTGCCGGGGGTCGATGGTGTCACCGCGGTTCGGATAATTGCTGTCGTATTGATTCTCGGCGAAGATCGGGATTAGTCCCGGAATGTAGGAGAAAGCGTAGTACCCGATGCCAAACAGTGTTAGCCGGTGCTCGCCGACAT
>JBAVAA010000492.1:0-4131 GCA_049585515.1 Terriglobales bacterium
ATATCCGTCAGCTAGGCAAGGAGACAGTCTTGGTCGTAAACAATCTCTCCAGTGCCGCACAAGCGGTCGAACTGGATCTGCGCCGCTACAAAGGGAATATTCTGATTGAGATGTTCGGAGGGAATATTTTTCCCCGCATCGGTGATCTGCCTTACCTCTTAACTATGGGCCCTTACCAGTTTTACTGGTTCCGGCTGCGACGGATCTGATCTAAGGGGATATCGTGGGTCTCGTTGGACAGGCGCATATTGACTCACAGCTTTAGTTTCGCTCGGAGGTTGAGTTGGCGGAAGAGACCCTTTTGACAGATGATTTTCTTCGCCAACTCATTAATGTAGGCGAGGTCGACATCCTGGTCGGCCTGCCGACCCATAACAATGCCAAAACGATTGGGCCCGTCATCCAGGCCATTCAGGCCGGCATTCTCAAGTGCTTTCCCCGCGAACGAACCGTAATTATCAATGCCGATGGTGGATCGCAAGATGGTACCCCGGAGCTGATAGTCGGCGCCTCGATCGATGATGTGCTAAGGGTTTCAAAAGTGTATGCACTACGCACCTTGCACGCCATCAGCACGCGGTATGCGCGGAGTCCAGAGCCCGTAACCGCGCTGCGAACGATCCTGGCGGCTGCCGACTTGTTGCGCGCTAAGGCCTGCGTGGTAATTTCGCCCGATTCGACAGCCATTGAACCCGATTGGCTCCAGCGGCTTGTCCGTCCTATCTACAACGACAACTTCGATATGGTTTTCCCCGTCTATCGCAGGCAGAGGTTCGACGGCGTCCTCATGCGAAATCTGCTTTACCCCATGACGCGCGCCATCTACGGGTACGGAATCCGTGAGCCCTACGCGTCGGAATTCGCTATCTCGGGCCGTCTCGCTACAGACTTCCCAGCCAAAGAAAGCTGGAATGACGAGTGGAGTAGAAAGGGGCCCGAACTCTGCCTCACCATTACGGCCATCACAGGGACATATCGCGTCTGCCAATCTTTCCTCGGGACGAAGGCGCAGCCAGAACGAGGCGCCAGCGATTTAGTCGCAGTCATGCGCCGGACGGTGGGCGCCCTATTTGCTTCCCTGGACAGCAATTTTCCGCTCTGGAGTACGATTGTCGGATCTCAACCTGTGCCCACTATAGGCACTCAATCAGAACTGCCGCCGGAACCTGTCCGGGTAAGCCGCAAGCGGCTTCACGAGATGTTTGCCACTGGCGTCGCTGAATTGGAACCTGTTTTCCAGTCGATCCTCTCGACTTCGACGCTGGCCGACCTGCGGAGGACAGCGACTCTTGAGGTCGGCGAGTTCATTTACCCGGCGGACTTGTGGGCCAAGACCGTGTTTGAGTTCGCAGCCTCATATCACAAATCCGTCATCAGTCGTGACCATATTCTCCAGGCACTGGTTCCTCTGTACCGCGGAAGGACTTTGTCTTTTCTGCTGGAGAATCGAGATGCTTCCAGCGAAGACATCGAAAGAAATGTGGAATCTCTGTGCGGCGAGTTCGAACGATTTAAACCGTACCTGCTCGAAGTCTGGGCGGATAGAAAGTGAGTTATCAATGCGCGAGATCATCGTCACCGAACTGACCCAAGCGATGCAGGATCTGGCCAGAGGCTTTGCGCACTACCTGCCACGCCTGATTGTGATGTTAATTGTTGCTTTCGTAGGATGGGTGATTGCCTACCTTTTCAAGGTGCTGGTACGCGGTATCCTGCGCCTGACAAAGTTTCACAAGCTCTCGGAGAACGCAGGCGCCACCCAGCTCCTGAACCAGGCGGCACTACCTTCTTCCACGGAACTGTTAAGCCGGTTTGTCTTTTGGGTGGCCTGGGTGGGCTTCATTCTCATGGGCGTGAGCGTCCTCGGGATCGTGGGTTTGCAGGAATACATCTCGCGGTTCTTTCTCTTTCTGCCTCGTTTGTTTGTGGCTCTGATCATTCTCTTCTTCGGATTGCTGGCCGCTAACTTTGTCTCCCGTGCAACGCTGCTGGCAGCGGTTAATGCGAACTTTCGGTCGTCGCGCCTGTTGAGTATTTCGATCCGAGTCATCGTCAGCATCTTCGTGTTATCCCTGGCGTTCGAAGTGCTGGGGGTTGCGGAACAGACAATGCTGATCGCTTTCGGGACCGCGTTTGGAGCGGTAATGCTCGGCCTGGCAATTGCGTTCGGCATCGGAGGCAAGGACCTGGCGCGAGCGTTTCTGGAAAAAAGACTCACTGCGAGGAAGAAGGAGGAGAAAGAGGACGAACTGTCGCCTCTGTAGACACGACATCCAGTCAGATCAATCCCGCACCAGACTGCCATGTTGATCCACCAAAAAACTTTTCTGATCCGTGCAGAACGACGTTATCCGTGTGATGCGGATGGCCGGCTGTAACGATTTCCTGAGCCAGCAACTGCAGTGCGTTTTCTCGCCATCCCAGCCGCGCTTGCAGGCCATGGCCGACAGCACCCCGCTTGACTTCTTCCGCAAATAGATGACAAATAAGAAACGGCTCTTTGACGATCTAGGTTGAGAGAACAGGGGTGGAGAGGGAAATGGCTCAAGCGGGGCTGGTGGGAGCGAAGTCCGGCGGCTACAAGACAATCGTTTACATCATCTGCTCGGTGGCCGCGCTGGGTGGGCTGCTGTTCGGCCTCGACCAGGGATTTATCGCGAACTCGCTCGAAACGATCCAGCGGCACTATCACTTCGGCGTCCAGGGCGGAGAGCGATACTCGTCCATCCTGGCGACCGGCGGCATCGTCGGGGCGCTGCTCGCCGGCGTCTTCGCGCGCTTACTCGGGCGCAAACGGAGTCTACTCTTGGCCGGCTTCATCTTCACCGCGGCCTCAGCGCTCTCGGCGCTCCTTCCGCCGCTGCCGGTGCTCTCCGCCTGCCGCTTCGCCCTCGGTTTCGGGGTCGGAGTCGCATCCTTCGTCGTTCCCCTTTTCTTGTCTGAAACGGCCCCAGCATCCATCCGTGGATCGATGGGCACGCTCTTCCAGTTGATGATCACTATCGGCATATTCCTCATCTCGCTGACCAACGTCTTCATCGCACGGGCCTTTGTGAACCCGGCTACCTCTCTGCCGCTCATGTTCCTGACGATCACGTTGTTCGCAGCACTAATGTTCCTCGGCGGCTTCATACTCCCCGAGAGCCCGCGCTGGCTGATGCTTAAGGGGCGGAGAGAGGAGGCGATCGCGGTCCTGCGCCGGACGCTGAATACACAGCACGACATCGACCTCGAGATCGAGGAGATCGAGCAGGCGCTACACGGACCACAGGGCGCGGGTGTCGCGATCGTCATGCGCGGCTACTTTGTCAAAGTGCTGATGGTGGGCGTGCTTCTGCAGGTTTTTCAGCAACTCGTTGGCATCAACATGATGATCTATTACTCACCAACGATTTTCGGTTATGCGGGTATAAAGGGATTACTCGCGGCGATGACTGTTCCGACGGTGAACATGCTCTTCACCTTCCCAGCGATCCGCCTGGTCGAGAAGTGGGGACGCAAGAAACTGCTCTACGTGGGCGCGATAACCATGCTCGTCACCATGATCGCCGCAGGCGCTGCTTTCCAATCGCTTGGTTCCGTCTCCGACCCTGCAATGATCGGCGGCACGCCGAAGGCGGTGCTGCTCGCATCGGTGATCCTCTACATATTTGGTTTTGCGGTCTCCTGGGGGCCGGTCGTCTGGCTCGTGTGTTCCGAAATCTTCCCGCTCGAGGGCCGCGAAATCGGGATGACGATCACGACCATGGTCAACTGGACATTCGCCGGTCTCGTAATGGCAAATGCTCTCTCCTTTATGCAAGCGCATGGGAACGCGTCGATCTTCTATGTTTTCGCAGGCTTCTGCGTGCTCGCGATCGCGTTCGTGGCGCTGTTTGTGCCCGAGACAAAGGGGATCACCCTCGAAGAGATGGAGTTCAACCTCAAGAACGGCGCCCGACTCCGCGACCTTGGCCGTCGCGTAGCCGGACAAGCCAAGCTGGGTGCGACACCTCGCCCGGCGCAGAACTAGAAATGTTTATGCTGGTGCCGGGAGGGGGAGTCGAACCCCCAAGACCCGAAGGTCGGCGGATTTTGAGTCCGCTGCGTCTGCCAGTTCCGCCATCCCGGCACTACTTGCAAGTGCCTTAT
>JBAVAA010000493.1:0-5425 GCA_049585515.1 Terriglobales bacterium
GCTTCAGGGAATTCTCCCCGTGCAGCCGGAGCGGGTTGCCGCATGCTATGCTCTCGGCCATTGCGAACTTGCGGAAGAACACGAGCTGAACGACGAAAGATCAAAGGTTTGAATGCCTCCAGAAGATGACAAACTAGCCCGCCCCGAGTACGACCTGCCGGAAATACTGAAGAAAGTCCGCGCGCAAACTCCCGCGCGCCTGCTAGCCGGCCGGAGCGGCGCAGCCTACCGAACCAGTACTCAACTGGAGCTGCGCGAAGCGCACGCCGCCGCCCGTGATGCCGTGCAGGCCGAGTTGAATCTATCCACAGATCTCGGCGACGATTTCGTGGGAAAGTGGGACTTGTTTGAAGTCGGCTCGCAAGCGATGAACAAAGAAGAGTATCTCTTGCGCCCTGACCTAGGCCGTCACTTGAATGAAGCGTCCCGCGTGGAAATAAGTAGCCATTGCACCACAGGACACGACATGCAAATCGTAATCGGCGACGGCCTTTCGGTAACCGCCGTAACCAGGCAAGTTCCGAAACTATTGCCGCTCCTGTACGAAGGAGCAAAGACGCGAGGCTGGAGCGTCGGCCAGATGTTCGTAATTCGCTACTGCCGCGTAGGCATCCTCAACGAAATTGGAGAATTGCTGACGCCCAAAGTTGCCGTCCTGCTAATCGGCGAACGCCCAGGATTGGCAACCGCCGAA
Organism: Terriglobales bacterium; assembly: GCA_049585515.1. GTDB lineage: Bacteria > Acidobacteriota > Terriglobia > Terriglobales > Acidobacteriaceae > Acidiflorens. The sequence continues at coordinate 695 of JBAVAA010000493.1, forward strand.
AGCCTCTCCGCATACCTGGCGTACCAACCAAAAGCATCGGACACCGACGCCAATCGCAACCTCATCTCAAACATTCACGCTCGCGGTGTGAGCGCCGAGCAAGCCGCCGCACGCATTCTGAATCTGGCAGCCGCGATGATGAAAACTAAGAAAAGTGGCTGCGAACTTCGAGAGAAACTCCCACTTCCTGTGGAGACCGGGCTTGCCCCGTTTAAGGATCACCCATGAATTTGATTTTGAGTGGCGCAGCGGTTCACCGCTGCGATGAGTGGGTGGCGTCAGATGGCGGGCTTTGGCCCCTGAGCGGCGCGCACATGACGCTCTACTCCTTTACCGCCCGATCAGTGATCTCCAGTCCCTTGTCAATAATCGCGAACGCCTCCCGCAACTGCGCTTCGTCGATGCACAACGGAGGATTCGTAAAGAATGTATTCCACCGAACAAACGTATAGAGTCCGTTCGCCCGAAAGAATTTCCCCAGCGCAACCATCTCATCCGAAGTCCCATTGAACGGAGCCAAAGGCTGCCGCGTCTTGCGGTCCCGGATCAGCTCAACGATCCCAAATAGCCCAATCGAACGCACTGCGCCCACCGAACGATGCTTCGCCCGCAACTCCGCGCCCAGCGTCTTCATGATCGCGCCCATCCGCCGGGAATTCTCGATCAGATTGTCCTCCTCATAAACGCGAATGGCAGCCAACGCGGTAGCGCATCCCATCGGATGACTGTTGTAAGTAAGTCCTCCATAGAACACCTTGTCGTCGAAGTGCTTGGCGATATGTCGCCGCATTCCGACCGCGCCCAAAGGAATGTAACTCGACGTAAGTCCCTTCGCCATCGAAATCAGGTCTGGGACCACCTTCCAATGATCGACCGCAAACCATTCACCCGTGCGCCCAAAGCCCGACATCACTTCGTCGGCGATCATCAGAATCCCGTACTTGTCGCACAACTTTCGCACCCCTTCCAGATACCCATCCGGCGGCACAAGAATGCCATTCGTCCCGGTCACCGGCTCGAGGATAAAAGCGGCAATCGTGTGCGGTCCTTCCATCTGGATCGTCTCCTCGATCATGGCCAGCGAACTTTCGGCTGACTCCCACCCGCGTTCGATGCCATGATAAGGATCCAGCACATGCACCACGCCCGGCATCCCGGGCTCAGCCGCCCATCGCCGAGGATCGCCCGTAAGGCTGATCGCGCCCGCCGTGGCCCCGTGATACGAACGATAACGTGCAATGATCTTTTGGCGTCCAGTGAAGAAGCGGGCAATCTTGATGGCGTTTTCATTCGCTTCTGCCCCGCCGTTCGTAAAGAAAAACACGTCAATATCGCCCGGCGCAATCTCCGCAAGTTTCGCCCCAAGGCGTGCCCGTGCCTCGGTAGCCATGAACGGATTGGCATAGACCAGTGTTGCTGCCTGCTCGTTAATCGCCCGCAGAACGCGCTCATCCCCATGCCCAATGTTCACCGACATCAATTGACTGTTGAAATCGATAAAACGCTTCCCTTCCGGAGTCCAAAAATAAATGCCTTTAGCCCGTGCCACCGGAATAGGATCGACCTTCGATTGCGCCGACCACTCAAAGAGTGTGTGCTTCCGAGTAAGATCGACGAGTTCCTGCCCAGTCATCGCCGGTACCGCCGTTGAAGTAGTCATAAAAGTCCTGAAGAATGCTGTTGCTAAGTAAGCTGTGTTGCCAGCGCGCCTTTCTGTTCCGCAACATGAGCCAAAGCCGCTTCCAGCACATCTAACGCTTCATCCATCTGCGCGTCCGTGATCACCAATGGCATAAGCAGCCGAATGACATTGCCGTAAGATCCCGCGGTGATCGTTACCAGGCCATGCTCGTAACAGTATTGTGACACTTGTTTCGTTTCTTCGTCCGCAGGTTCACGCGTCGTTTTCGAGCGCACAAGTTCCAGCGCCTGCATGGCGCCAAGTCCGCGGACATCGCCCACCAACTCCCACTGCCCTTGCCACTTCGCGGCCCGCTTGCGAAACCGCTCTCCCAGCAAGTCAGCACGCGCGCACAGATTCTCTTTTTCGATGATGTCAAGCACCGCCAGCGCCGCTTCACAGGCTGCAGGATTGCCGCCGAACGTTCCGCCGAGTTGTCCGGCGCCGGGTGCGTCCATAATGTCGGCGTGTCCCGTAACCGCAGCCATGGGAAAGCCACCGCTCAGCGATTTGGCCATCGTGACCAAATCGGGTTCCAGTCCCAGCCGCTCGCACGCAAACATCGCGCCGGTGCGTGCAAATCCAGTCTGCACTTCGTCGGCAATCAGCAAAATGCCATATTTGCGGCAGATCGCTCCGAGCGTCGGATAGAACCCAGGCGGCGGAGTGACAAATCCACCTTCGCCCAGAATCGGCTCCACGATCACCGCCGCCACTGACTCGGCAGCCACCACTCGCTTGAATGTATCTTCTATATGTCGCGCGCAATAAACGTCACATGCGGGATACTTCATCGAGTAGGCGCAGCGAAAGCAGTAAGCATACGGTATGCGATACACGTCGCTGGGAAACGGCTCGAATCCCGCCTTATAAGGATGCGTCTTACTCGTCGTGGCCATGGCCATATAAGTGCGCCCGTGAAATGCGTCGTCGAAACTGATAATTGCGGGCCTTTTCGTGTAATAGCGCGCGATCTTGATTGCGTTCTCAACCGCCTCCGCCCCCGAATTTACAAGAATAGTCTTCTTCGGGCCTGTGCCCGGCGCCAGCGCATTCAGCCTTTCACAGAGCGCGATGTAACTTTCATACGGCAATACGTTAAAGCTGGTGTGCAAAAAGCGATCAAGCTGGCGGCGTACGGCATCCACCACGGCCGGAGGGCGATGTCCGGTATTGAGGCAGCCGATCCCGCCCGCAAGATCAATCAGGTGATTGCCGTCAACATCTTCAATGACGGCTCCTTCAGCCCTGGCCACAAAAACCGGAGTAGCATGATAAGCTGCCCGCACCACAGCAGCCTCGCGACGCTTCATAAGCGCTTGCGATCGTGGCCCCGGAATCGACGTAAGTAAACGAATCGTAGACATAACCTAGTTCCCAGTTCTCAATTCTCAGTTCCAGTCGTCCGCAGGTCTCACAACGTAGACCCGGTTTTACCGATGGCTGACGGCTGAAGACTGATGGCTGACAACTGTCCTCAGTACCACCCAATCGGAGCTTCGTTCAGGTTGATATACACCTGCTTGGTTTCCAGATACTCTTCGATGCCCCAAGGCCCCAGTTCGCGGCCAAAGCCCGATTGCTTATAACCGCCCCATGGCGCTTCAACATAAGTCGGCTGCATGTGGTTCACCCACACAATGCCAGCGCGCAGGGCTTTCACCGCGCGCAGTGCTTTAAAAATGTCTCGGGTCCACACGGCCGCAGCCAATCCGTAAGGCGTGTCATTCGCGATCTTTAGCGCATCTTTCTCGTCATCGAACGGAATTACGGCCGCAACCGGTCCGAAAATTTCTTCGCGCGCGATGCGGGCGCCATTATCGACGTTATAAAAAATAGTCGGCTGCACATAGTAGCCCTTGGCGAAGTTGTCGGCACGCCCACCGCCCGCAGCCACCTTCGCTTCCTTCTTGCCAATTTCAAGATACGAACAAACGCGATCATACTGGTCCTTCGATACCAACGCTCCCATCTTCGTTTCTCGTTCCAGCGGAGGTCCGATCCTGATCTTCTTCGCTTTTTCAGCCATGGCCTCCACAAACTTGCTGTAAATCGACTTCTGCACCAGGATCCGGCTCCCCGCCGAGCAAACTTCTCCCTGATTAATGAAGACACCGAACAGCGCTCCATCGATGGCAGCCTCAAAATCCGCATCGGCAAAGAAAATGTTGGGCGACTTCCCACCCAGTTCAAGCGTAACCCGCTTCACCGTATCGGCGGCCTCTTTCACGATAATCTTGCCCACCGCAGCCGAGCCGGTAAAAGCAATCTTATTTACATCCGGATGCTTCACAAGTGGCGATCCACAGCTTTCCCCAAATCCCGTAATGACGTTTACCACGCCACGTGGCAGGCCAATGTCGTCGAACCACTTCGCCAATTCGAGTGCGCTAAGGGGAGTTTGCTCAGCCGGCTTCAACACACACGTACACCCCGCAGCCAACGCCGGAGCCAGCTTCCAGGCAGCCATCATCAGCGGATAATTCCATGGAATAATCTGTCCCGCCACACCCATCGGTTCTTTCAACGAAAGGCTCATCGCGTTGTCGGGAACGGGATTTACGTAGCCTACGACTTTGGTTGCCAACCCGCCGTAGTACTCGAAACACGTAGCCACATCGTTGATGTCGAACTCCGCCTCCACAATCGGCTTGCCCGAGTTGCGGCATTCGAGTTCGGCCAGCATAGGAACGTTCTGACGCACCTTGTCTGCGAGGCGAAACAAAACCCGTCCCCGCTCCTGCGCCGTTGTGGTCGCCCACGAACCGTCTTCAAATGCCGCCTTGGCCGCCGCAACCGCGCGGTTCACATCGTCCGCATTACTGTCGGGAACCTGAGCAATTACTTCTTCAGTCGAGGGATCATACACGGGAAAGGTCTTGGCAGACTTGCTGGCGACCCACTCGCCATTAATCAACATCGAATAAGTCTTAACATCAGTACTAACACCGCCAGCCATAACTCCTCCAAAACACCTCTACGTAGGTCTCGCCGGTCCCAATTGCGGCGTCTTCAACCGCCCATACACGAAAAAGAAAAACGCAGCCAGC
>JBAVAA010000494.1:0-5227 GCA_049585515.1 Terriglobales bacterium
GCAGTCAGGTTGCAGAAGTAAAACCGCCAGGCGTAATAGGTGATAACCGATAAGCTTTACTTCTGCAATCTGACCTCTAACTTCTGCAATCTGACCTCTAACCTCTGCAATCTTTTACGGCAGATAGTTGAATAAATTATTCTGCGACAACTTGCCGATAGCAGCGAGCGCGGCTTGGGCATCGACTTGCGCCTGGGAGAGATTGGTGGCGGCCGCAGCGAGGTCGGCGCCGCCAAGAGTGGTTTGCTGCGCGCTGATTTGAAGCTTGGCCGTCGTGAGATAGGTGGTTTGCGATTGCGCCTGGTTCGCGGCATTGCCATAAAACACGCGCTGCTCCGAAAGATAAGTGGACGCCGAGCTTATCGCGTTGACCGCAGCCGGAATTCCGGTATTGGTCTGCACTGCCTGGATGAGATTGTTGACGGCGAGAAAAACATCATTGCCTGGATCGGAAAACAACTGCGATCCAGGCACGTTGACGGCGAGATTGTAGCCGCCGCCGATCGATACTTTATTAACATCGGTGTTTCCGGTATAGGCGATGCCGGAAGGCGCGGTGGTGTCGACCGCGAATGGAGCGGCATTGGTGTTGGTTCCGGCGAATATGTAGTGACCCTCGTAGGACGTATTCGCGAGGGAGACAAGCTGGCTCTGGATGCCTTGGAGTTGATTGGCGATCGCGGTGAGGTCGCCCGAGTCGAGCGTGCCACCGCCAGCCTCCACGCCCAGGCTGAGCGCCTGTTGCAAAGCCGAAGTGACGGAGCTTAGCGTCGAATCCGCGGTCGAAATCTGACCTTGCACTGAAGTCAGACTCTGCAGATAACCGGCCGTGAAAGTCGCCTGATCGTTGTTCACGACCAGCAGGGCGGCGGCGGCCGGATTGTCGGAGGGTTCATTCACGCTGCGTCCGGTCGAAAGCTGGAGCGAAGCCTGTTGCGACTGCAGTTCGGTCTGGTCGAGCGCCGCCAGCAGATCGGGGATGGGGTTTGGATTCACGCGCATGAGATGACCTCGCCGAATTTCGAAATTGAAGCATAAACAGATGTCTTGCTGGTTATTGCACCGCTGCACCGAGGCCGAGGTTCACTGCATCGGCGAGCATCGCGTCGACCGAGGAGACGACGCGCGCCGCGGCCTGATACGCGGTTTGATATTGGATCAGGTTTCCGGCCTCTTCATCGAGTGAAACGCCGGAGATGCTTCCACGCTGGTCTTGGAGTTGCTGCAGGATCATCCCGGCCGAGTCAGAATCGGCGGAGGTATTGGAAGTGACATTGCCCACCTGAAAGACCAGGTTCGAGTAGGAATCGATGGGCGTCTTCCCGCTAGCCAAGGGTTGAGTGGCGACGGCGGAGAGTGCCGTGAGATTTCCATTGCTGCCCGTAGTCCCGTCGGAACTGGCAGCGATCAGTGCAGGGTCCGTGATATTGACCGTCAAAGCCGCCGCCGCACCCACTCCGCCAGCTGGCGGAGGCACGAAAAGGTTGCCGCCGGCGGCGCCATTCAGATCGAAGCCCGCCGCATTGGCAGTATTCAGATTCGTGGCGAGGCCTGCGGCGAGCTGATCGAGGCCGCTCGCGAGGTTTGGAATTTCCTGGTCGCGAACCTGGATCAAACCGGCGAGGCTGCCGCCCGTGAGTGAACTTGTAATGTCCTGGGTCCCGGAAAAGATGTGCTGCACGCCGCTGTCGACTTGTGTGGTGAGAGCGAAACTCTGTGATCCCGAGACCAGAGTCGTACCATTTGCCGTTGCCAGCGTAATGCTCTGATCGGTCGGAATCACCGAGACATCGATCAGTCCCGAAAGCTGGCGGATGAGGGTGGTCTGCTGGTCCACCAGCGTGCTGGGATTTTGGCCCGCGTTCTGCAGGCTGCTGATCTGCTGGTCAACGCCGGCGATCTGGGACGTCAGCGTGTTGACCTGACTGACCGACTGCACGACGTTGAGGTCGATATTGCTGCGCTGGGTCTGCAGGCTCTGCGCGGTGGTATTGAAGTCGGTTGCCAGGTTGCCGGCGGCGGTCAGCACGCTCTGCCGCAACTCCAGATTTGAGGGGTCGGGAGAAAGCTGCTGCAGGCTGTTAAAGAAATTGCTGATGTCGGCGCCGATACCGGATGTGGAACTTCCGAACTGGGTTTGAATCTGTTGCAGTTGCGTCAGTGAAGAATCCAGTGCGCTCTGCTGCTGGGTTGCCTGATTCAGCTGGATTTCGAGGATGGGGTCGCGCAGACTCTGGATTTTTTGCAGGACGACTCCGCTGCCGAGGCTGAGCGACCCTAAAACGATGGGTGCGCCTGCCGTCACATCGGCTACTTCCCGCGAATAGCCGGGAGTATTCGCGTTGGCCACGTTGTTGGAAGTGGTGGCCGATTCCTGTTCGCTGACAGAGAGTCCGCTTAAGGCGATCGAAAGAGTGCCGAATAAACCCGACATGCTTATGCTCCCCGGCCTCCGGATCCGAGCCGGACTTCCGTTCGTAATTCAGTCCTAAGCAAGCTGGGATCGGGGGTGTAGGTGGGCGCGCAACTGTCGACCACGCGATGCATTACGGCCAGGCTGCGCTGCAGGTGCCGCAGCAGCGACCGGTGCACTCGCGTGAGATAAAGGATGCGGGCGGAAAGCGCTTCCCACTCGGCTTGCAGACGGGCCAACTGTTCGTTTTCCGGCGAGTTGGCGAAGGCGCCAGACGGAGGCAGCGCAGAACGCCGCCCTGCTTCACGGCGTAATTTGTCTTCGAGGCGGGCCCATTGGCGGCAAAGCTCTGCCTGATGCGCCGCGCCGCGCGCGATCGCTTCCGCGTCATTTCGTGCCAGTGCCAAGCTGCTGGATTCCAGACTGTCCGCCAGACTGCGCACCAGGGCGAGCCGATGCTCGATCAACTGGCTGAGATCGGGAAGCGAGTTGTCGAAAGAATCCATAGCGGTTCAGTTCTTGTCAGGCCGGTTCGCACGCGAGATCTTCGTTATCAGGCCAAGTCATCCAGGATGTGCTTCGGAGCCTCGAGGCCGGTGTCGGGGTCATTGCTTTCTTTAGTATTTTCGGCTTCGACCGCTTCCGCGGGCACTGCGGGACGCTTGCGGCGGGGAGTCGAGTCGTGTTCCTGGCCGCGCCTCTCCAGTACGCGCAGCAACGCCGGATCGACCCCGTTCGTAATCAACGGGTCCATGATTCACTCCTGCTCCCACTACCCCTGCGCTCCGCCCAGTTCGTTGACGATCGCATCGGCCACCTGGCCGGCGGTAACGGAATATTCGCCGTTTTCAATCGACTGCTGCAGCGATTGAACCTTGGCCTCGCGAATCTCAGGCTGCGCCAATACCTGAGCCTGCAGCGACTGCACCCGTGCCGGATCGAACGAGAAGCTGGTTTGATCGAGGCCCGCGGTGCCGCTCGCTGCATTGTTGGACGTGCTGGCCGGGGCGCTACCGGAGTTCGTCCCCTGTCCAGAGCGGCCGGTTTTGCCTTGATCCGGCGGCTCTACTCCAAAAGTTGTGAAATCGACTCTCATAAATTTTCTCCGATCTCCTCCTGTCGCTTTACATCGGCAGATTCTCAGCAATCCTTAACGCGGCGGCAACGCGGCGGCCAATCCTTAAGGTGGTACCTGCTGGTTCGGCAGACGCAACGCCGGTCACTTCTAAGATCGGCAGAGTTTGGAAATACTTTAGTTCGCGAAATGAAACCCCAGTTCATTCTCCACCCGATACCTTTGGCGTGCCCCAATGGCGCAAGATCAGCTTCGCGATGCCAATCCCACCCCGAGCTGCCATGGACTGTGCCAAGGCTTGGGTCGCCATGTGGCGATAATCGCTCGCCCCAGGGGTTTTGGAATCCTCGGAGTCACCCGCAAATGTCTTTTGCAGGGAGTCGAGCACGGGTGCGAGCAGCATGGCTTCAAAATCGAGCGCCGCCTTTTCATTTTTCAGAACCGTTTTCGCGGACGGAGGGTTGGCCGCCGGCGGAATGGGAGTTTCAGCGAGAGTAATGTTCATAGAATGTTTCTCCGGTCGGTGCTCCTTGTTAAGGTCAAAGGTCAGAGGCCACATTGCAGAAGTAAAAAACCGTCGCGCAAACGGCATGACCCATTGCCTGATCTTCACCTCTGGAATCTGACCTCTAACCTCTGACCTCAAATCACTTCCAGGTCGGCATCGAGCGCGCCGGCCGCTTTGATTGCCTGGATGATCGCAATCACATCGCGCGCCGTCGCACCCATGCTTTGCAATCCGCTGACCAGTTGGTCGATGCTGGCACCTTCACTAATTTCCAGGCGTTTCGCGGGACTGTCCTTGGCCTGCACTTCGGTCTGGCCTACGACTTCGGTTTTGCCATTCGATTGCGGTGCGGGCTGGGACACGGAGTACTCGGTCGAAATCTGCACCGAAAATCCCCCATGCAGGATGGATACCGCTCGGAGATGCGCGTCCTTCCCCATCACGATGGTTCCCGTGCGTTCGCTGAGCACAACGCGGGCGCGGCGGTGTACCGGCACGGTCAAATTTTCGATTCGAGCCATGACCGCCGTCAGGTTTGCGACGCCGGTTGCGGTGGCATCGACTTCTACGCGTCCGCCGTCGCGGGCGCTCGCCACCGCGTGTCCGAATTCCTTGTTGATGGCATTGGAGATTTCGCCCGCCGTCGAAAAATCCGACTCGCGCAAGAGCAGCGAAACCGGAGACAGGCGGTTGAAATCGAAGGCCAGACTGCGCTCCACCCTGCCCCCGGAAGGAACTCTTGCCGTGGTGGGGTGGTTCATCTGCTTGGTTGCACCCTGGCCACCAGCCGCAAAACCTCCCACCGCGACTGGACCCTGAGCTGCGGCATAGACCTGTCCGTCCGCGCCATAGAGCGGGGTCATCAGGAGCACACCGCCTTCCAGGCTCTTAGCATCGCCGATCGAGGAGACGGTTACGTCAACCTGGGTCCCCGGGCGCGCAAACGCCGGCAGGCTGGCGGTCACAAACACCGCGGCGACATTCTTGACGATCGCCGTGGCTGGCGGGATCTGCGCCCCCATGCGCTGCATAATGTTGGCCAGGGTTTGGGTCGTGAAGACGGTCTGCTGACTGTCCCCGGTTTGCGTGAGCCCAACCACCATGCCGTAGCCGACCAGAGGATTTTCCCGCACCCCTTCGATACTCGTCAGATCGCGGATTTTGACCGCCACGGGTTCGCTGGCAAAGACCTCAATTGCCAAGACCTTGCTCGCCAGGACAAAGCCTGTCC
>JBAVAA010000495.1:0-1943 GCA_049585515.1 Terriglobales bacterium
AGCAAGCGATCGCCATCGGACTCTCGGAGGCGCGCAAGAAGGGTGCTAAAGTGCCGAAGAAAAAAGCTGCATAAAGATACAGCGAGGTTCGAGGTCAGAAGTTGGTTTGCAGAGATTAACCTCAAGGCGATTTTGCTTCTGCAATCTGACCTCGCAGCCTATTGAGCCGTGAAGGTTGCCGAATCGCTGGCGCGTGGCGAGCCGAATCGCGCCAAGGTTGCGCTCACCGCGCTCTCTGACAAGGTTCGGGAACTGGTCCAGAACCCCGGTCCGAAGTCCATTCTGAACTCTATGGGGAGTCGGCAAAAAGCCGCGGAAAAGGATAGCGGCAAGAACGGTAAGCTGCCGTTCTCGCCAGAAGACGGCATATCGCTCACTCGATTACGACGCGCTGCCCGCGGGTGCAAAGCCTGCGATCTCTGGAAGAATGCAACACAAACCATCTTTGGCGAGGGGCCGCCGAATTCGAGGATTATGTTTGTCGGCGAGCAACCAGGAGATCGTGAAGACCTGGCCGGGCGACCTTTTGTAGGGCCGGCGGGAAAGTTATTGGACAAGGCGCTAGCCGAGGTGGGCATTGGCCGAGGCGATGTATATGTCACTAACATCGTCAAACATTTCAAATGGTCTCCGGCAGAGCGTGGCAAGCGGCGGATTCACAAGAAGCCACGCTCATCCGAGATCAATGCCTGTCGTCCCTGGCTGGATGCCGAGCTTGGCTTGGTAAAGCCTGACATTCTGGTCTGTCTGGGCGCCACGGCAGCGCAGTCTCTGTTGGGAAGAGATTTCAGCGTGAAGAGTCAACGCGGGCGATTGATACGGTCCCAGCTCGCTCCATTTGTGGTAGCGACGGTTCATCCGTCATCAATTCTGCGGGCCCCCGATGACGATTCAAGGCGGGAACAAATGCAGGCATTCGTGCGAGATCTCGATGAGGTGGCCAGCCTGCTCAAGTCTGAGAGGTCCAAGTCCAAATTTTAAGTGCAGCCGAGTATAGGAAGGTTCACAATGCTCGCTGTGAGAAACACATGAGCCTAACAATCTGGAGGCAAACATGAGCCGCAGAGGGAAACAGGAATCGACGAAAAAGATTCGTTATGCCGTCGTGGGACTGGGACATCTGGCGCAGGTTGCAGTGCTGCCCGCGTTTGCGAACACAACTAACTCTGAATTAATTGCAATCGTATCGGGCGATCCCGCAAAACGCCGGGCGCTCGGCCGGAAATATGGCCTGGAGCACGTTTATTCGTACGACGAGTATGACGAGGCGCTCGCGGTGGTCGATGCGGTGTACCTGGTGCTGCCGAATCATCTGCATCACGATTATGCGGTCCGGGCGTCCAATGCCGGGGTTCACGTGCTCTGCGAAAAACCGATGGCGGTAACGGAAGCAGAGTGCGAGGCCATGATCGAAGCTGCGGACTCGAATCATGTCAAGTTGATGATTGCTTACCGCCTGCACTTTGAAGAAGCGAATCTCGAAGCCATCGAGCTCGCCAAAAGCGGCAAACTTGGCAATGTGAGATTTTTCGATTCCGCGTTCAGCCAGCAGGTGGCTGCGGGCAATGTTCGCGTCACTGAACCGGTAGAGAGGGGTGGAGGCCCGGTCTACGATATGGGGGTATATTGCATCAATGCGGCTCGCTATCTATTTCGAGCTGAACCGACTTCGGTGACAGCCTTGAGCGCCAACCATACGGGGAAGCGATTTGAATTGGTCGATGAGATGACGTCGGTGGTGATGCGCTTTCCGGAAGAACGGCTGGCCACCTTTACGTGCAGCTTTGGCGCGGTCGATGTCAGCCGTTACAGCCTGATAGGAACCAAAGGGATGCTTACGGCGGAGCCGGCATACGATTATTCCCTGGCACTTAAGCATCGGATCACAATCGGAGGAAAGACGACGAGCGAGACCTTCGCCAAGCGGGACCAATTCGCCGCTG
>JBAVAA010000496.1:0-3110 GCA_049585515.1 Terriglobales bacterium
GTCTTGCGGCGGTCGTAGCGGGCGATTTTCTTCGGGTCGAAACCGTCAAACGCTGTCTTGTAATTCTCGCGCTTCCGCAGAATCGTGTCCCAGCTTAGGCCGGCTTGCGCGCCCTCCAGGATAAGAAATTCGAACAGCACAAGGTCGTCGTGCTGCGGGACACCCCATTCGCGGTCGTGGTAGAGGATGGAGAGCTGGTTCGTTGCCCAAGAGCAGCGAATGACATTCTCATTTCTTGCAGGCGTCTTCATCCTGGATCGCGACCCTTCATGCGGCTTGCTTGGCGGCAAGAACGCCGTCAATTTTAGTCAATTCCTCGGCTGAGAATTTCAGGTTCTTGAGGGCGGCTACGTTGTCGTCCACCTGCGAGACTTTGCTGGTTCCTACCAACGCGCTGGTGACGCGCGGATCGCGTAGCACCCACGCGACCGCCATCTCGGCCAGAGTTTGTCCGCGCTGTTTTGCGATTTCGTTGAGCGCGCGAATTCTGGCGAGCTTGTCTTCGCCGATATCCTTCTTTTTTAAGAAGAAGTCGCGCGCGGCGCGCGAGTCGGCGGGGATTCCGTGCAGATAACGATCCGAGAGCAAGCCCTGCGCCAGGGGGCTGAAGACGATTGCCCCTACGCCTTCTTTCTCCAGTACGTCGAGTAGTCCCTGCTCGGGGTCGCGCACGAACATCGAATACTTCGGTTGATGGATCAGGCAGGGTGTTCCCAGGTCGCGCAGAATCTTTACCGCCTCGGCGGTCTGCCTGGCGTTGTACGCGGAAATGCCCGCGTAGAGCGCGCGGCCAGAGCTTACCGCAGTGTCTAGCGCTCCCATCGATTCTTCCATCGGCGTGTCGGGATCGGGGCGGTGATGATAGAAAATGTCGACATAGGCAAGCCCCATGCGCTTCAGGCTCTGATCGAGGCTGGCCAGCAAATTCTTGCGCGAACCCAGATTGCCGTAGGGGCCGGGCCACATGTCCCAACCGGCCTTGGTGGAAATGATCAACTCGTCGCGGTAGGGAAGGAAATCTTTTTTCAGAATCTGGCCGAAGGTTTCTTCCGCTGATCCGTAGGGAGGGCCGTAGTTATTGGCGAGATCGAAATGAGTGATGCCGAGATCGAAAGCGCGGCGCAACATCGCGCGGGAATTCTCGAAGTTATCGACGCCGCCGAAGTTGTGCCAGAGTCCGAGCGAGATGGCGGGAAGCTTGATGCCGCTGCGGCCGGAGCGGCGGTATTGCATGGCGTCGTAACGCTTGTCATCGGCTACATACATGGGGACTCTCCCTCAGCGCCTAAAGGCGCATTCATCAAGCACAACTATCGGCATGCCTGAAGGCATGCCCTGATACGAATCTTCTTGCACTCCGAGTTTCCGGGAGCGGCGACCATTCTACGGTCAGTCGCAGAGCGGCGATCCATTCTACGAGGTCAGTCGTATTTTTCGTATCGGATCGACTTTCGGTCCCAGCCGAGACTTTTCAGCAACTCGCGGTTTGCGCTGACCATCCTGTCGAGGCCGCAGATGTAGGCGTGCATGTCGGTGCGCATTCCGACGATTTCTCCGAGATGCTGCTGCACGTATCCCCGCAGGCCTTTCCAGCCGTCATCGGCGCGGCTGAGAGTCGGAAGAAAATGAAAGTTGTCGTGCTTGGCGGCGAGTTGCTGGAACTCCTCACGGTAATAAATATCCTGCTCGCGACGCGCGCCGAAGAGCAGCCAGAACTCGCGTCCCTGATCGCGGTCGCTTTCCTGCAGCAGCGAATGCAGCATGGAGCGGAACGGGGCGATGCCGGTTCCGGTGGCGATGAAGACGGTGTCGCGCAGCGGGGGACGCAGGATGAAATCGCCGAATGGTCCCTGGAAAGTGATTTGCACGCCTTCGTCCAGATTGCAGAGATAGTTTGACATGAACCCATCCTGCACTTTATTCAGGCAGAAGGCGACGCGACCGTTTTCGGACGGAGGCGATGCGATGGAATAGGCGCGCGTGATCTCCTCGCCTTCGGGGGTATTGGCCTTGACCGACAGCCATTGTCCGGGAACAAAGCCGAAGCGGGGAACGCCGCTCACTTCGAGTTCGATGTGCCTGGTGAACTCGGAGAGCACAATGGACTGGAGCACGCGGGCCTCGAAAGTTTTGAACTGGGCCATTAGTCAGTTAGATCTCGATCAGTTAGATGATGAGCGGCGGCTGGTGGAGTCACACGGCTGTTAAAATTACTCGCGCCAGACTGGTACAGCGGAGGTCCCGTGAATCCTCATCGCCGGATGTCATTACTATGGTCCCTGCTTCTCTTCCTGCTGTTTTTCCTGCTCCCGGCATTTGCTCTTACTCTCAGCGCACAGAATCTTGTCGAAAAAGAACTGCGCATCCCTGCACCCGGAGCTGGAAAGAAGGGGCTTGAAGCCCTGATGGTTCGCCCCGATGAGCCAGGGCCTCATCCGCTTGCGCTGATCAATCATGGCGCTCCCAGAGAAGCAGGTAAACGTAGAAAGATGACGCCGGGGGACATGTTGCCGCAGGCGCGAGAGTTTGCGCGTCGTGGTTGGACCACGGTGGTGGTTATGCGCCGCGGCTATGGGGACTCGGGAGGCGACTTCGCGGAAGATGCCCACGGCTGTAGCCGGAATCCGAATTTTTATAGGTCGGGCGTGGAGTCAGCCAAAGACTTGCGTGCCGCGATCCAGTATCTCTCCGAGCTCCCCGAAGTTGACCCTGCTCGCATCATCAGCGTTGGGCGATCCGCAGGAGGATTCGCCACCGTAGCACTAACCGCGGATCCACCGCCTGGCCTTGTGGCGGGGATTAGTTTCGCCGGGGGACGAGGTTCGCCGCGACCGGACCAAGTGTGCAACCCAAGGGACTTGATCGACGCATTCCACGACTTTGGCAAAAAGTCACGCGTTCCCATGCTTTGGGTTTATGCACAAAACGATCATTTCTTTTCTCCCCAGCTAGCCGCGGAATTCTACCAGGCCTTCACTGGAGCAGGGGGCAAGGTGCAGTTTGTCCGAGCCAATCCCTTCGGCACCGACGGCCATGCATTGTTCTCTTTGGCTGGGATCTCGCTCTGGACGCCGATGGTGGATGACTTCCTGCAGAGCGAGCATCTCGTG
>JBAVAA010000497.1:0-2704 GCA_049585515.1 Terriglobales bacterium
GTGATTCGACGTCTGCGCGATTTCCAGATTGGGCAGTACATCCGCGAAGATGGGCCGCAGGCTCATCAGAAAAAAGCCGGCACTCCGACCATGGGCGGTTTGTTGATTGCCATCGCCATCCTGGTACCTACGCTGCTTTGGGCGGACCTGGGCAATCCGTTTGTCTGGATCGCCGTGTTTGCCACGGTGGCCTTCGGCGCGATCGGCTTCACGGACGATTACCTTAAAGTGGTTCATCGGCGGAATCTTGGCCTCACCGCGCGCGCCAAGATCGGCTATCAGGTCGCGGCCAGCATTCTAATAGCGATCGCCTTGATTGCGCTGCAGCACCGCGGAGAATATTCCACGCGGCTGCTGGTCCCGTTCCTCAAGCAGTTTCATCCCGACCTGGTGATCCAGAGATATGCGGTTCATCCGCAACTGTGGCCGGTGGCTTTTCTGCCGTTCGTGGCCTTTGTTGTGCTTGTGATTGTTGGATCAAGCAATGCCGTGAATCTTACCGATGGCCTGGACGGGCTCGCTATCGGCTGCACGGTAATCGCGGCGGGAGCGCTGGCAGTGCTTACTTATCTTAGCGGGCACGCCACTTTTGCGACCTATCTGGAACTGCAGAAGATGCCGCAGATCGGCGAGCTTACGATTTTTTGCGGGGCCATGGTCGGTTCGGCCATTGGGTTTCTCTGGTACAACGCGCATCCGGCGGAAGTGTTTATGGGCGATGTTGGCTCGCTGGCTCTGGGTGGCGCGATCGGAACCGTTGCGGTGATGATCAAGCAGGAGCTGCTGCTGCCGTTCATCGGCGGCATCTTCGTGATCGAGGCTTTGTCGGTGATCCTGCAGGTTGGCTCTTATAAGCTGCGCAAGAAACGCATTTTCAAGATGGCGCCGATTCACCATCATTTTGAGTTGCTGGGCTGGTCGGAGTCGAAGGTGATTGTACGCTTTTGGATTGCTTCGCTGGTGTTTGCGCTGTTTGCTTTGACTACGCTGAAACTGAGATAGGTGTGCCGGCGGCAACGAGCCAGCGCATTACGGAACTGGCGTGAGAATGATGAACGCGAAGAAGACAAAAGTCGAGCAGGGTGCGGCTGTATTTAGCCGTATCGTCGGTGCCCGACTCTCTTCTGTGGACTTCGTACTGGATTATCTAATTCTTGGATTTGACGGAAAGGGAGCTTTAACGAGCCTGGTTTGGCCTGAGATCAGGATTCCCGACGGGAGCATCTTGAAGTTTGGAATGCAGGGCTACAGAGATGGTCTCTGCGAGCTAATAACTCAAGTTATCTCGGAAGTTCATTTTTCGGAAGACGAAACCATAACCATTTCGTTTCGAGACACTAACCTTCGAATCCCACTGCAGCAGGCGCGATTGCCGGGAGAGAGAGCAATTTTCACGGCTCCTAAACATTTCCTCCACGTCTGGTAGACACTGAATTGAGCTTGATGGATCTCAACAACAAACGCGTGCTCGTTGTCGGCCTCGGCAAATCGGGCGTGGCCTCGGCGCTCTTTCTGAAATCGCGCGGGGCTCGCGTCACTGTGTCGGATGCCAAGCCCGAAGCTGAGCTTCGCGACGAGATTCTGCTTTTGCTAGAGCACGGGATTACCGTCGAAACCGGCGGACACGGCGACCGAACCTTTAGTGGACGAGACTTGATCGTCGTCAGTCCGGGTGTGCCGGTGGATGCGCCGCAACTGGTACAGGCGCGCGCACTGGAAATGCCGGTGATTGGCGAAATCGAACTTGCGTCGCAGTTTCTGGCGGGTTCCATCGTTGCCATTACCGGAGCCAACGGGAAGACCACCACGACATCGCTGACCGGTGAGATTGTTGCTGCCGGAAAGTTCTCCACGCTGGTTGGCGGGAATATCGGTAATCCGGCCATCAGTCTTGTGGATCAGGGCAGGCCCGCGACCTGGATTGTGCTGGAAATATCGAGCTTCCAACTGGAAACGATCGTCGAATTTCGTCCCCGGATCGCGGTGATTTTGAACATCACGCCCGACCATCTCGATCGCCACAAGACTTTTGCGAATTACGTGAACGCTAAAGCGCGCGTCTTTGAGAATCAGCGGCCCGATGATTTTACCGTGCTCAATGCCGACGATCCGACCACGGCCGGATTGGCGGATCGTAGCCGCGCGCAGTTGTTCTGGTTCAGCCGGAAAAAGGAGATTGAAAAAGGAGCGTTGGTGCGCGGAGCGCAAATTTACTTTCGAGATGGGCACAGCGAACGGGAAATTATGCCGGTGGCGGAGGTGCCGTTGAAGGGCGCGCACAATTTGGAGAACGTGCTGGCAGCCGTCTCTGTCGGCATGCTTGTCGGGTGCCAGCCGGCACAGATTCGCCAAGCCGTGCGAGTTTTCAAAGCCGTCGAGCACCGGTTGGAGTTTGTTGCCAGGTTCGCAGGTGTCGATTACTACAACGACTCGAAAGCCACGAACGTCGACGCGACCATCAAGGCGCTGGAAGCGTTTCCCGCGAATATTCACCTCATTCTCGGCGGCAAGGATAAAGGCAGCGACTACACCGTGCTCAACGATTTGCTGCGACAGCGCGTGAAGCGGGTGTACACCATTGGGGCCGCAGCGGCCAAGATCGAGTCGCAAATTCAGGGCGCTGCCGAAATTGAGCATGCGGAAACGTTGGAGAATGCGGTGCGGCGAGCCAGCGAATCGGCTAGGGCTGGCGAAGTTGTTCTTC
>JBAVAA010000498.1:0-2531 GCA_049585515.1 Terriglobales bacterium
GCCGCTCGAATATCGCGCGCGTCTGGCGGCGGAAGGCTGGACAGCCGGGTTTCCTTCGATTGCGCGCAAGTTTGTGTCGAGCGACGGCACGGTGCGGTATCTGGTGGAACTGGCCGACGGCGAGACGGTGGAGACGGTGTGGATGCCGGAGGGAGATGGCGGCGAGAGCGGCGATGGTACGGAAGCGGGAGATGAAATTGAGGCTGGGAGAACCGAGGAACATGTGGTAGCGGGGCTTAGCCCCGCAGGACGGATTAAAACTCCGTCACCACACGTGCGTCGAGCTACGATCTGCGTTTCCAGTCAGGTGGGATGCGCGGTCAATTGCAAGTTTTGCTTCACGGCACTGCTTGGGGTGAAGCGCAATCTGGAGGCCGGAGAAATCGTGGGACAGATCGTGGCCGTGCTCCGGGAGCGGGGGGTTGACCCTCCGCTGCAGCGCGTCAATATTGTGTTCATGGGCATGGGCGAACCCTTTTTGAACTACGAGAACTTCATGAAGTCGGTGAGGCTGCTGGTGGGGGGAGTGGGGATTCCAGAGTCGCGGATGACGGTGTCGACGGCAGGGATCGTGCCGAGGATTCGTGATTTCGGGCAGGAGGCGGTGCGTCCGAAGCTGGCGATTTCTCTGAATGGATCGAATGACGCGCTGCGCAGCGAAGTGATGCCGCTGAACCGGAAGTGGAATTTGGCGGAATTAATGAGAGCGGCGCGGGAGTTTCCGCTGCGGGCACGGGAGCGGCTCACGTTTGAGTATGTGCTTTTGGCAGGCGTGAATGACGCTCCGGAGCAGGCGCGCGAGGTGGTGGAGTTGGTGCGCGGCATACGCGCAAAAATCAATTTGATCGCGCTGAATCCGGGGACAGAGTTGCCATACCGGACGCCGGAGCAAGAGCGGGTGTTGGCGTTCCAGCGGGTTCTGGTGGCCGCGGGAATTCCTACGTTTGTGCGGCGGCCGCGAGGGCGAGACATTTTTGCGGCGTGCGGACAGCTGAAGAGGACGGTGGATGTACTGCCAGCGGAAGCGTCTCAATCCGCATTGTCATCCTGAGCGCAGCGAAGGGCCTGCTTTTTCCCCTGCGCGGCACAGCAGGTCCTTCGCTGCGCTCAGGATGACAATTCAGCTACACAGAGTTTAAGCCGAACTGCCGTGGGCGGCAGCCCGGTTGAGCGTGGCAAATGACCCCTGGCTGACAGCCCTTGCCGCAATTTGCAGTTCCATCCGGAAGGCGGGATCGCCCGGATCCGAACTCTGCAGGAGACGGCCGCCATGTTCTTCGACGATGCGGCAGCAGGCGCTCAGCGAAAGGCTGGCAGGCTTGTTTTCGGCTTGGGAGTGAGAGACCCAATTGAATGAGGGTGGTTGCGCTAAAGAACTGGCAGAAGGATCGTAAGACGTGAAGTCAACCAGAATGACGTTGCTCTGCTGGTGTGTGCAAATCAATAGCGTGGGGTGGGCATCGCGATTGAGATGAGCACCGATCGCTCCGGCGAGGTGCATGCAGACGTGGAGAATCTGGTTGGAGTCGGCGAGCACAGGGGGGAGCGAAGAAGCGAGTTCAAGGCGCATCGAAATGGATTGCGCCTCCAGTTTGGGAGCCAGGAGTCGCTCCGCGGTTTGCAAGACAGAATCGATGTAGACGACGGCGAGGCGAGCGGGAGCTTGACGGGCAAACGTGAGCAGGCTTGCTACCAGCGCCGTGGTGCGCCGGACCTGTTCTCCGATTTGCGTGGCCTGCAGTTCTTCCTCGGGCTGTAAATCAGACGCGCTGAGCAGATCAGAGTATCCCAGCATGGCAGTTAGGGGGTTATTGATTTCGTGGGCGGCTCCGCCCACTAACTGACCGAGTGAGGCCAGTTTCTCGGATTGAATGAGTTTCAGCTGCAGGGCTTTGAGATCGTCAAAAGACCGGCGGGATCGTTCGAGGAACAGCGAAAGCTCCTCCCGAAGCAGGCGTTGCCGCCAGAAGACCAGGACGCCCATCACCACCAAAGCCAGTAGACTGGCAGTGACACGGAAGGCCTTGACGGAGGGCGGAAGCTGGGCATCCAGCGCGGACTGCATGGCGGCCCACAGAAGGCTGAACAGAGCAACCATGCTCAGTCGGGTAACCCAGATGCCAAGTACAGGCTTGGCTGGCTTGGAATCGGACAGATTGAGACGGAGAGCGAGCAGGGGAGCCGCGCCTATCCAAGCCATGGAAATGGTTAGCGGGATGTCATAGACACTGCCACTGTAGTAAAGCTTGTGACCGATGGCCCAGTTGGCGACGTACGAACTGGAGGCGTAGAGCGCGCTGGCGCCGAGTAACTGTCCGTAAAGAGACCGCCAGCCACCGCGAGTGTTGTAGGCAAGGACGGCAAGGGAGACCAGAAGCAGGAGCTTTTCGGTCAGATAGGCAAGATTGAAATTCCAGCTGTAGGCGACTTCATCGACGTGGGCGGTTTGCCAGGCGATGACGGCGTATACGTAAATGAAGACCCACCAGGTGAAGAGGAGAGCAAAGTCGAGCATGCGGATGCGTTGATCC
>JBAVAA010000499.1:0-2841 GCA_049585515.1 Terriglobales bacterium
CTTTTCCACAAACTTTTCCTCTATGGTGTTGAAAAGTTTGAAACCCGATTGGATGATCGAGTCATTACGCTATCGCAGTGATCGAAACTCAAAATCGAAATTTCAAGATCCAGATTTAACAAGAGATTTGCACTACAGATGACTCAACGGCCCGATCACCCGATGAATTATCCCGCAACCTCTTCGAGAAGTTTCTGGTCGATGTCGAAGTTGGCATGGACGTTCTGCACATCGTCGTGGTCTTCCAGCGCTTCCATAAGGCGAATCATTTGCGCCGCCTGCTGTCCTTCCAGCTTGATGTACGTATCCGGAACCATGCTCACGCTTGAAGAAATCGGAGTAATACCCGCCTTTTTCAGTGCCTCCAGTACGGTTTCATAGGCGGAAGGCTCGGTCAAAATCTCCCAGTTCTCGCCTTCATCTTTTAAATCCTCGCCGCCCGCTTCCAGGATGATGTTCATCAGGTCGTCTTCCTTGGCCGCCGATTTCGGAATAACGATGTCGCCCTTTTTGTGGAACATATACGCAACCGCGCCCGCCGCTGCCATGTTGCCATTATTTTTCCCAAACACGTGCCGTATTTCGCTCACCGTGCGATTGCGGTTATCGGTAGAAATCTCCGCCAGCAAAGCCACGCCCCCCGGCCCATATCCCTCAAGCACAAATTCTTCATAAGTCAGGCCCGGGAGCTCGCCAGTACCGCGCTGGATGGCTCGCTTAATGTTGTCCGCCGGCATGTTCTCGGACTTCGCCGCCAGGATAGCCGTACGCAGTCGCGGGTTCATGTCAGGATCGCCGCCCGATTTCGCCGCCATCGCGATTTCCTTGATAAGACGGGTAAAGATCTTGCCGCGCTTGGCGTCAAGCGCGCCCTTCTTGTGCTTAATAGTTGCCCATTTCGAATGGCCGGACATAGCGATACCTCGGTCTATAGAACTAGAACGTGAATGTCGATGATTCTCGGAATTACGGATCCGCCCGCGGAGGAAACCACAGCATTAGCCTCGACGAAAAACTTCAGGCGAATCAAGATTATAGCATGGGCGCCCACCCATCTACGTCGTCATCCTGAGCGGAATGGCCGGTTCGCAAGGGGTGCCCCCACGCTCCTTGCGCTTTCTGCAAGGGGCGGGTGCAAGTATCGCCCATGGCGCCGCTGGACTCCATGGCTTGGCAACGTCCACCTCTCCCAAAAAAACGGGAAAGAGCATAGGCGGTCCCTGCATAAGGTACCCTTGTTTGGGTTTCCGCTATGGCCTCCAACGCTCTCCACCAACAACTCACTCACCTCGAAGCCGCCCGCTATCGCTTCGGACGCAACCAAGCCGCAACCGTAATAAAGTTGCTCCAGCATCTGAACGCCGCACGCTTTCCCGACACATCATCTCTGATCCGTTTCCACGAAACGCTGCTTTTCCTACGCGCTTTTCCACAAGCGCCAGACGTGATCCGCCTCACCGAGCGCACTCTGAACACTTTCCACAGAAAAGTGGAAGAATTACGCAAAGCCGGCGCCGACATGGACGCGTTCGACAGCTTCGAGTTCTCTGGCATCGCCGGCACACAGATGGAAGACACGCTAAGCTTTGACGTTGCGCACTGGCTGCTCAAGCGCCTTCCCGGCCACGTTGAAATCGCCTGGGCTAACGGTAAGAACGATAACTACGAACCCGGACGCGAGTTGGGCAACATCGGCCCCCGTTTCATCCCCCTGCTAGAAGACGACGCCTACGTCGAGGCCGACACACCGTGGCGACGCTGGCTCGAGGCCGCTGGCGGCAGAAAGAATGCGAATCCCGCCTGGTTAATTGAGCGCTTCGAACGATTGCCACTTCCGTCCCAACAAAAAGCCGAGCTCTACGAATCCCTCCGCGTCCCCCTGCGCTGGAATCTCAAGAACTCCCGCATCGCAAGAACGCGAAACTGGAAGAAAGTTTCAGACGTCTTTTATCACACCGAGCCGCTAATCAGCCGAAGCCAGGTATCGCTGGCCGGCGAACTGGCAAAGCGTCCGCCCAAACTAATGAAGCTCTCGCGCAACCAAGGCGAACAGATCATCGGCATGATCCGCGAGGTCATGCTCGTGCGCTACCGCGAACTCTACGGCACCACACTCGGCGATCCGATGTCAGTAGTTCAAGCCGATGTAGGCCGCGGAGTGACCATCTATCTCTGGAACCTCCCGCCCGATCGCCGCCTCCCGCTGCGAGCCTACGTAGCCGGATTGACTCTAAAGAATGGAGTCCCCATCAACTACATCGAAGCCATTGCTCTCTGCGAATGGATGGAGGTAGGCTTCAACACTTTCTACACTTACCGAGGCGGCGAGGCCGGATGGATTTACGCGCAAGTCCTGCGCTGCCTCTGTCACCACATGGGAACGACGTGCGTCTCCGTCTATCCCTACCAGTTGGGCTACGAGAATGAAGAAGCGATCGAATCAGGCGCGTTCTGGTTCTACCGCAAACTAGGTTTCAGGCCAGGATGCCCCGAACTACAAAAGCTCGCCGTACAGGAAGAGCGTAAGATCGGAGCCGATCCGAAATACCGTACCCCAGCGCGAAGGCTGAAGCGCCTGGCCTCGGGACATGTCTTCTACGAGCTGCCCGGAAGCGAGGCAGGAGCGTGGGACACATTCTCAACCCGCAACATAGGATTGCAAGTCAACCGCCGGATGGCCCGCGATTTCGGTGGAGATGCCGTCCAAATTCGCAAGCAGTCAAGCAGTGCGCTGAAGCAACAGTTACGCGTCAACACAAATTCATGGACACCGCTCGAAAAAACAGCCTTCGAAAATTTTGCGCTGGTTCTCGCCGATCCTCCGGAAATGCGAACTTGGAC
>JBAVAA010000500.1:0-13091 GCA_049585515.1 Terriglobales bacterium
GGACGAGGGTGCGTTGGTTGACTGTTCCAGCATCGCGGCTATTTCCTCGTGAACTTTCTCTCTCGCGACCATTGCTGGAGTCTTGCCGTCGTCATTAGCGAGTTTGGAATCGGCGCCGTGTTTGAGCAGCAGTTCCGCCATGGGACGATCTCCGTTCTGGGCGGCGGCGTGAATGGGAACCCACCCTCCTTGCTGACGGGCGTTCACCATGGCCGGCGTCCCGTGTTGCAGCAGAAGCCGGGCAGCTTCCAGGTTTCGGGCGGACGCGGCGGAGTGCAGTGGCATGACCTTGGTTGGATTGGCGGCCACAACATCGACGGCCGCTCCGCTTTCAATTAGCACACGCGCGGCTTCCGGCTGGCCAAAGAAACAGGCGAAATGCAGGGCCGTAAAGCCGTCGCTTGAATGGGAGTTGACGGTGGGGGAGTCGCGAATGCACTCCTGCAAGCGCTCGATACGGCCGAGCGAAGCGGCTTCGAAAACGTCGAGCGTCTTTTTCTTGCTCGCGATTAATTCCGCCAGATCGCGGCGGCCACGATAGAGTGCGTGCATGATCAGGCTGACGCCATTCGCGCCGCGCGCCTCGGAAGCGGAGGGGTCGTGTTCGAGAATTCGGCGGAGGCCGTCGGAGTCGCCCGCCTGCAAGACTCCAAAACATTTTTCGAAACCAGATTCGACAATAGATTCAGATTCGGAGCCCCGTTTGGCATCTTGCATGGATTGATTCCTCCAATTACTTAGCACTGCTAACTAATCATAGAGATTGTCATTGATTTGTCAAGAAGATTGTTAGCCATGCTAATCGTTCCCAATGTTAAGCTTTTGTCGGTATGCCGCGTTCCCTGAAAAACGAATCATTCCGCCGGGAGGTGGCCGATGGCTTGCACTCGGCGGCCATTCATCTGCTGCGCCACGCTCGCAAGCACGATGTTCTTGCCCGCGTGGGCCCGGCGCGGCTTTCGGCACTTTCCGTTCTGGTATTCGGGGGGCCAATGGCGCTGGGACAACTCGCAGCCGCCGAGCAAGTGAAGGCTCCCACCATGAGCCGGATCGTGGCGGGATTGAAACACTCCGGGCTGGCGAAGATTGAGACCGACGCGAAGGATGCGCGGCGGATTCGAGTGACGGCTACGCCCAAGGGGGAGCGATTGCTGCAGGAGGCGAGGGCGCGCAGAGTCCAGTTGGTGGCGGAGACGCTCAGCGGCTTGAGCGGACCGGAAATGGATAGGTTGCGAAAAGCGGCAGAACTCATAAACCGAGCCGTTACGCAGGCCTCGCCAAGTGCGCCGCCGGGTGGGCGAAAACGATGAATGGAAGAACGAGGTCAACGAGATGTTGGGTATAAGGTGCATGGAGATGGAAGAATTTTCCCGGCGGTTTGTATTGAGGTGACTTTGGACCGGGGAAGATGAACAGGCTCAGCCACTTATCCGACCGCGGAGAACGGAAAGGTCTTTGCTGGCAAATGGAAAGGAACTAGCAAAATCTCCAGCGGAGGGACAGGAGTTATGACAACCGATCCAGTTTGTGGGGGCCCGGTCGACGAGCGGGAAACCGAATTTAAGACGCAGTTTGCGGGCAAGAAATACTTCTTTTGCTCGGAGGAATGCAGAAAAGAATTCGAAGACCGTCCCGAGGACTACCTCGAGATAGCGGCGTAGACGTTTCAGGAAAATCGAACAACAATCCGCTCGTACAGCTACGGTTGGTCGGCGACCGGG
The DNA here is from genome assembly GCA_049585515.1 of Terriglobales bacterium. Taxonomy (GTDB): domain Bacteria; phylum Acidobacteriota; class Terriglobia; order Terriglobales; family Acidobacteriaceae; genus Acidiflorens. The sequence goes on from JBAVAA010000500.1 coordinate 1,722, forward strand.
TTGCGCAACGTGCCGATGCCTGGGATGGAAATTTCGATGACATCCCCGGCCACCACCGGTCCTACGCCCTCGGGAGTGCCGGTGGCGATCAGGTCGCCGGGTTCGAGCGTCATGGCTTGCGCAATGTGGCGGATGATGACGTCGAGCGCAAAAATAAAATTGCGGGTGTTGCCCGACTGCCGGACCTTGCCATTCACACGCGTTTCGACCGGGACACCCGCCCATGGATCAATATTGGCGTCGTCGGCGACGATGGGTCCAACCGGGCAAAAGGTATCGAAACTCTTGCCCCGCGCCCACTGGCCGTCCTTGAACTGCAGATCGCGGGCGGTGAAATCATTCACGCAGGTGTAACCGAGGATGTAGGGACGCACATCGTCGCTGTCGGCGAGGAGATGGCAGCGCCGGCCGATCACGACCCCCAGTTCGCCTTCGTAGTCGGTGCGCTCGGAAATTTTGGGTCGCAGAATCGTTCCACCGGGCGGCAGCAACGCCGAATTCGCCTTTAGAAACAGCAGCGGTTCCTTGGGAACTTCGTGGCCGAGTTCGGCGGCATGCTCGCGATAATTGCGGCCAATGCAGACAATCTTCGAAGGCTGCACCGGTGGCAACAGGGATGCCTCCGCGAGCGGGATGCGGTCGATGCGGCGCGTGGGAAGACCGTCGCCCTGGCTATCGTGCGGGGGTTGGAGCAGCACGCGAGTGATTTCGTCGTTCCCTGCAACGGACTCCACCAGGCCGTAGTGAGCGGAACCTCTGAGTTCGAATCGGCAGTATTTCATCAGCAATATCTAAGCACAAAATTCTCGATACGGGGGCCGGAAACTCACGCGGAAATTAATGCGTGTGTAGAACTATCAAATCGGACGGGCGATTCGCCCGTCCCCACACAACCCTCACTAGGGCACGGATTCGCTCGCTTCCTCGGATTGCTGACTTTCGTTTCCACGCACGTCCACGGCGGAGACCGAGTAGGTATAGGTTGTGCCAGAGGTAACTGCGCTATCGCGATAAGATGGGGACTTCACCAGTTCGGTATTCAGCTTAATTGCGGGGCCGCTGGCTTCGGAGCGATAGACGTTATATCCGGCGAGATCGACGTTAGTCACCGGAGCCCAGATAAGGTCGATAAACGGCTTTTGACCCTCGCCGGAATATGCCGCCTGCAGCCCGGCGGGCACAGATGGCGGAAACACGTCATGCGCAACGACGCGCACCGGCGCACTGTCGTCTCCCTCGACCTGCACTTCGTCGTCGGGACGCTTGACGATACTCACGGCAGCAATGCGGTACAAATAAGTCTTTTCCCACTCGAAGCTAGAGTCGGTGAAGCGTGCCGGGCCGGGTTCTTCCACGGGAACCTCGCCGGCAACCGAATCTTTGCCTGAGGCCTCATCGCGCCGATGGATTCGATAACGGAATTGAACTGCAAGGGACTTGGCTGAAAGGTTCGCGGAGACATTCCCAGACCCTGCTGGGTTGGTCCACGTCAGCACTACGCCGTCGCCTGTCAATGTCGCGGCCAGGTTAGCCGGCGGAGGTAGCGTGACGATGGCGGGCACATGGACGCGGTTTGAGAGCCCGGCGCCGCGAGCATCACCGTTCAAGACTTCGACGGCATAAGTCACGTCCGCGGATGGGTCTTCTGATTGCATGGTCGGGGGCAGCGTGTCGATGTAGATCTGCGGTGCGGGGGATGATTTACTCGCTCCCGGTGTCGTGCCCCGCGCATTGCCCTGAGAAGCGGCCTTGGACCGCGGCCGAATGACGGATGGCGCGGGCAACATCGCTTGCGGATTCGCGCATGCGCTGATTTCAGGATCGGTGCTGCGGCAGATGAGGGTTGGACCGAGATACCGCACACTTTGGCGGTCAGTGGTCAGCGTCGGCTCACTCCAGGTTAGCGTGACACGGTTGCCTTTACGACTCGCGCGCAAATCGGCCGGAGGCTTGGGCAGTTCGAGCGACGGCGGCAGGGGCGGTCCGGTCTGGGCGCAACTTACGAGCAGCAGGCAGAGGGCTATGGGCGCCATGAACGACGCGATGAACTTCCCAAGATGTACTTTCATGCGGAAAGAGAAAGACTACCAGAGGCAGCGCGCGGCGAGGGCGAGGGGGTCGCTTGTCATTTCGGATCTTCGCCGCCAGCAATAGCGCGACAGATCGAACCCACAATGTATTCACGTGCCGTCAGTTCCTGAATGTCGCCGTTCTTAACGAGATCCGCGATCTGCTTTTCGACCGTCCGCCAAAGGACAGTCGCCTCGAATTTCTTGTACGGATGCTTGATCTGCACTTTGTTCGTCATTTAAACCCTACAGGATGTACCGCGACAAATCCTGATCCTTCACGATCTCGCTGAGCATCTTCTGCACGTACGCCGCGTCGACCACGAACTGCGTGCCTTTCTTCTCAGGCGCCTCGAAGCTGATTTCGTCGAGGACGCGCTCCATGATGGTATGCAGTCGGCGGGCGCCTATGTTCTCCGTGCCTTCATTTACGCGAAACGCAAAGCGCGCGACTTCTTCAAGCGCATCGGGCGTGAACTCCAGCTTGACGCCCTCGGTTTCGAGCAGCGCGATGTATTGCCGGGTCAGCGAAGACTTCGGTTCGGTCAGAATGCGGACGAAGTCGGCCATGGTCAGCGATTGCAGTTCCACGCGGATGGGAAAGCGTCCTTGCAGTTCGGGGATCAGGTCGCTGGGCTTGGAGACGTGGAACGCGCCCGCGGCCACGAACAGGATGTGATCGGTGCGCACCATGCCATAGCGCGTGTTTACGGTGGTGCCTTCGACAATGGGCAGAATGTCGCGCTGCACGCCTTCGCGCGATACGTCCGGACCATGGCCGCTTTCACGTCCGGCGATCTTGTCGATTTCATCAAGGAAGATGATGCCGGTATTTTCTACGCGGTCGATCGCGGCGCGCGTCACCTGCTCCATATCGATCAGGCGCTGCTCTTCTTCCTGGATCAGGTACTCGAATGCCTCGTTGACCTTCATCTTCCGCTTCTTGGTGCGCTGGCCGAAAATGTTGGGCAACATGTCCTTGAGGTTGACGTCCATCTCTTCGATACCCTGATTGGAGATGATCTCGAAGGACGGGAAATTGCGCTCGCGGGTTTCGATTTCGACGGTGCGGTCGTCGAGTTTGCCTTCGCGCAGCTGCTGGCGCAGCTTTTCGCGGGTACGGTTCGACGATTCCGTCAGGCTGGAGCTGGCATCGATGACCACCCCGCCAGCTGAGCTGGAGTCCGACGGTCGCGGCGAAGTCGGGGGCAGAAGAATATCCAGCAGCCGTTCTTCGGCGTTCAGTTCGGCTTTGTCGGCCACATCTTCGAGCTTTTCTTCCCGAATCATTTCAATGGCGATCTCGACCAGGTCGCGGATCATGGACTCGACATCGCGGCCGACGTAACCGACTTCGGTAAATTTCGAAGCCTCGACTTTTAAGAATGGCGAGTTGGCAAGCTTGGCGAGACGGCGCGCGATCTCGGTTTTGCCGACGCCGGTGGGGCCAATCATGATGATGTTCTTGGGAATCACTTCTTCGGCCATTTCGGGGCCAAGCTTCTGGCGGCGCATGCGATTGCGCAGGGCAATGGCGACGGCGCGCTTGGCGTCCTTTTGTCCGACAACGTACTTGTCGAGCTCGGCGACGATCTCGCGAGGCGTCAGTTCGTCGAGCGTGACTTGTTCTTCTTCTGCGGTTCCGGGTAAGTAAATGGCCATAATAAAGTTCTCAGTTCTCAGTTGTCAGTTCTCAGTAAAACCTGAGAACAGGCCGGTTCTTTCTGAGAACTCAGAACCGGAAACTGAAAACTGCCTATAACTCCTCAATCGTAATCCTGTCATTGGTATAGATGCACATGCGGCTGGCGATCTTCATCGCTTCTTCGGCGATTTCGCGCGGCGAGAGCTTGGTGTGATCGGCCAGCGCCTGGGCTGCGGCCTGGGCAAAGGGGCCTCCCGAGCCGATTGCGGCTATGCCAGTGTCGGGTTCGATCACGTCTCCCTGGCCGCTCAGCAGGAACGTCGCATCTTTATCGGAGACAAGCAGCAGGGCCTCGAGATGCCGCAAAAACTTGTCAGTTCGCCAGTCTTTCGCTAGCTCGACTGCGCCGCGGCCGAGGTTGCCGTGATACTGCTCCAGTTTGGCTTCGAAACGGCTGAAGAGAGTGAAAGCGTCGGCGGTCGAACCGGCAAACCCGGCTAGAATCTTGTCCTGATAGAGGCGGCGAATCTTCTTCGCTCCGTGCTTGATCACGGATTCACCCAGCGTCACCTGGCCGTCTCCGGCCATGACGACTTTGTTGTCGCGGCGCACGCAGAGGACGGTGGTGGAGCGGATAAGGCGGGGGACGGACGACCCTATTTTATGACCCGGCACTTCTAATGTGTTCTTTATCATGAGAGCAATTCTTGATTATACAACCGTGTAGAATTCGGTTAGCAATTAGTGGGAGCCATTCTCTTTTGTCGTTTCTGGACGAGTTAAATCCGCAACAACGCGAAGCTGTCGAGACTACCGAGGGGCCAGTGCTCATCCTGGCCGGGGCGGGCAGCGGGAAGACTCGGGTCATTACGTTTCGCATCGCTTATCTGATCGAGAAGATCGGCGTGATGCCGGAGTCGATCCTCGCCATGACCTTCACCAACAAGGCGGCGGCGGAGATGGCGGAGCGGGTCGAAAAACTGGTGGGCGGCCTCACCATCGCCAAGCCTGTGATTTCTACGTTTCATTCTTTTTGCGTGCGCGTGCTGCGGCGCGACATTGAGGCTTTGCGGATTCCCTCGACCGTGCCCGGACAGCCACCGATCGGGCTTACGAAGAATTTCGTTATCTATGACGAGAGCGATCAGCAGCAAGTGGTCAAGGGCATCATGCGGCGGTTGGGGCTGGATGACAAGCAACTGACGCCACGTAACGTGCTTTCGCGGATTTCCTGGGCCAAGAATCACATGCTCGACCCGCAGGAAATTTATCTGCAATCGGCGGATCCGAAGACGGAAAAGATTGCGCACATTTTCGAGGAGTATCGCAAAGAACTGCTCAAGGCGAATGCCATGGACTTCGACGACCTGTTGCTCGAGGCCACGCGTCTGCTCAAATCGGTGGCTGCAGTGCGCGAATATTACAACCGGCGATTTCAGTATCTGCTGGTCGATGAGTATCAGGACACGAATCGTCCGCAGTACGAATTGATGCGCTTGCTCGCTGGTGAGCGGCATAACGTCTGCGCGGTGGGCGATGAGGATCAGTCGATCTACTCATGGCGCGGCGCCGATATTCGCAACATTCTGGAATTTGAGGCCGACTTTCCGGAAGCGAAAATCGTGCGCCTGGAGGAGAACTACCGCTCGACGCAGAATATTCTAGGCGCGGCGTCGGCGGTGGTCGCGAATAACATCCGGCGCAAAGGCAAGAATCTCTGGACGTCGCGGCAGGGCGGGGCGAAGGTCGGATACTACGAGGCTCCGGATGGCGAGAACGAGGCGCTGTTTGCGGCCGACACGATCAATCGCTACGTGCGCGAGACGGGCGAAAACGGCGAAACGGCGCGGGCGGCGGTGCTCTACCGGACGAATTCTCAATCACGCTTGTTCGAAGAGGCCATGCGGCGCTATCAGTTGAAGTATCACGTCGTGGGCGGCTTCTCATTCTATGAACGCGCTGAGATCAAGGATCTGATTTCGTATTTGAAGGTCATCCAGAACCCGGATGATTCGGTGTCACTGCTGCGCGTGATCAATACGCCGGTGCGGGGGATTGGGAAGACAACGATCGAGATGATCGAGCGGCTGGCGCTCGAGACAGGATTCTCGATGTGGGGCGCGGTTGTAGAGTCGATTACTCGGCAGTTGTTGCCGCCACGAGCCTTGGCTGCGCTGAAGAGTTTTCGAGACTTGATTGAGGACGGACAGGCCATGCTGGCGGGGATCTACGTCGAGCGCCTCGAAGAAAGCGTTCAAGAAAGTAGCGCCGGCGGCCCGCCGGCAGTCGAGCGGGCGTCCTCGCCCGCTCCGCGAGCTGAGAACGATGATACGGATTTCGGTCCCGGCAATTTCAGCTTTGATTTTGCGGCTGGCGGTGCTGCGGAGGACGAGCCGACGGGCGAGAACGCCCCTCTCTCCACTGACGGACTGACTGATCTCTCCACCCACGCGGTGACTGGCGAGGCGGTGGAGGGGTTCCGTGTTCCAGGCGGGGCGGCAAATACGGCTGAGCTCCTTAAATTTCTGATCGACCGCACCGGATACGTCAAGCTTTTGGAAGAGGAAGACACGCCGGAAGCTTATTCGCGCATTGAGAACCTGCGCGAACTGGTAAATGCTGCCATGGACTCGCGCGATCGTGGGGAGACGCTTGACCAGTTTCTCGATCACGCTGCGCTGGTGAGCGACGCCGATCAGTATGACGAGCATGCGCAGATCACGCTGATGACCCTGCACGCGGCCAAGGGGCTGGAGTTTCGGCTGGTGGTGCTGGCGGGGATGGAAGAGGGTCTGTTTCCGCATTCGCGCACCATGCTGGAGCCGGATGCGATTGAGGAAGAACGTCGGCTTTGCTATGTCGGCATGACTCGGGCGATGGATACATTGATCCTGTCGCGCGCGGTTTATCGGCGGCGGTATGGGACCGACATGCCGGAGGCTAGTGTGCCTTCGCGATTTTTGGAGGAAGTTCCGACGCAGTTGGTGGAGGAATTGGGCGGATCGCGGGCGAGTCGCCCACAAACCCGTGGAGCGACGGGCGTCCTCGCCCGTCCAGCGGGGCGCCCCGCAGCCGGCGAAAGCGCGCATTACTCTTACGAGGACGAAGACCAGAGCGCGACTTGGAACCCGGCGCGGGTCAAGCCGAAGACCCCGACTCCGTTGCGGAATTACAATTCGATCGACAACATCGCCGAATTCTTCGTGTCGCGCGGCAAGAAGTTCAATATTCCGAAACTGCTGCCGGAGGAGCCGACTGGCAGGCGCGGATTCCGTCCCGGGCAGAAGGTCAAGCATCCGAAATATGGCGAAGGAACGGTGTATCGGCGCGAAGGAGATGGGGAAGACGCCAAGATTACGGTACAATTCCCTCGCTTCGGTTTGAAGAAGCTGGTGGAGAGGTATGCGCAGCTGGAGAACGCTTAGAGTGGGGCAGCTCCTATTAAAGAGCTTCTGGCTTTGACGATTTGCGGCATCGCTGGAGCGATGCCCTGATACGAATCCTAAACAGTGAAGGAAATAGACCGCATTTATGGCAAATACAACCAAGCTATCCAAGGAAGAACGCAAGAAAAGTAAGCGAGCCTCCCGCAAGAAGATGAAAGCGGAAAAGCCGAAGAAGCCCCGCGACTACGCTCGCGGATCGAAGAAGCGCAAGGTGAAAAAGCTGGCACGCGGTCAGGCGAAGCGGTAAACATTTAGCCTGAGCCATACGCAGTGCCGGGCATGGGTGAGCGCTCATGCCCGACTCCCGCTGTCGGGGCGAACGACTGGAAGAACGAGAGGAGCGAACGACGCTTGCAATCATCCACTGAGCCAGCCGCGAGCGTCATCCGCACTTCTAATAGTCAGGCTTTCTGTTGCAAATCCATCGACAAGCTGATCTCCGACGCGGACGATCCGGCACATCGGCTTAGTAAGACGTTGGGGCCGTGGTCGCTGACCGCGCTTGGCATCGGCGCCATCATCGGCTCGGGAATCTTCGTGCTTACGGGGACGGCGGCGGCCGGAGAATATTTTCAGGCGCCTTCCATCCTGCATGCGCAAGCTCTCGACCTGATTGCGAACTTCCTCCGTACCGGCAGCACCGCCGGAGCGCTGATGCATGGGCGTCCGCCGGCCGGCCCTTCGATTGCGATTTCGTTTTTTCTGGTGGCGATTGCCTGTAGCTTTGCCGGGTTGTGTTATGCCGAGTTGGCTTCGATGATTCCCATCGCCGGCAGCGCTTACACGTATTCCTACGCGACGCTCGGCGAAATCTTTGCCTGGATCATCGGCTGGGACCTGATTCTCGAATACGTGGTCAGCAATGTCGCAGTCGCAGTTGGTTTCGCCGGTTACACGAAGGCGCAACTGGCGGCGTTTGGTCTGAACTTGCCGGACAAGTGGGCGAGTCCCGTGTGGGCCTCGGGCCAGTGGACGGGCGCCTATTTCAATCTTCCGGGATTCCTCATCGTTTTTATTCTCACGCTGCTGCTGGTGCGTGGCGTGAAGGAGTCGGCGGAGACCAACAACATCATGGTCGCCGTCAAGATCGGCGCGATCCTGACATTTCTGGTGGTTGGTGGAATGCTGGTTAAGCCCGCCAACTGGACGCCCTTCGCGCCTTCCGGCTTTGCCGGAATCGTCACTGGAGGCGCGATCGTTTTTTTTACCTACATCGGATTTGATTCGGTCTCAACCGCAGCGGAGGAATCGCGCAATCCGCAAAAAGACTTGCCCTTCGGCATCATCATGTCGCTGATTGTCTGCACGCTGCTGTATGTCGGCGTCGCGCTGGTGCTGCTCGGCATGATGAAATATACGACTTTCGTGTCCGGGGAAGCGGCCGAAGCGCCCGTCGCCTACGCGATGAAGTATCTGGGAGTCCATCCCCTGTTCCGGTCAGTGATCGTGATCGGGGCGCTGACCGGGATGATCTCGTCGTTGCTGGTGTTTCAGTACGGGCAAGCTCGCATCTGGTATGCCATGTCGCGCGACGGCCTGCTGCCGAAGTTGTTTTCCGCGGTGCATCCGAAATATAAGACGCCGTACTGGTCCACGTGGATCGCCTGTTTTGCCGTGGGAATTCCGGCCGGGCTCGTGGATATTGGCGACGCCGCCGACCTCGCTAATATTGGGACGCTGTTTGCTTTTGTGCTGGTTTCGCTGGGTGTAATTCTGCTGCGACGCAATCAGCCCGATCGCAAGCGCGCGTTCCGCGTGCCCTTTGTGCCGTGGTTTCCGCTGATCTCCGTCGTTCTGTGCGGGGGACTGATGTTGGGGTTAACCCTGTTGACGTGGGTGCGCTTCGTTGTCTGGCTGGCACTGGGGCTGGTGATTTACATCTTCTACAGCCGTCATCACAGCGAGTTCAAAAAAATCGGGTGATCGGGCCATCGGGTGATTTGAGGTCACAAGACGGCCCAATCGCCGATTGTTTTAGAATTGGGCTATGCCGTCGGAGCCTTCCAGCTTCATCCTCTCGCTCCCGAAGGCCGAACTGCATCTGCATCTTGAAGGTTCCATCGAGCCATCCACGCTGCTGGAACTGCGGCAGCGTTATGGGATGTCCGGGGCATCTCTCGCCGAGGTTGAGCAACTTTACGACTACAAGGACTTCACCGGCTTCCTCTCCGCATTCAAGGATGTGACCGGACACCTGCGCGCTCCGGGAGACTATGAACTGATTACTTACCGGCTGATGGAACGGCTGAAAGCGCAGAACGTTCTGCATGCGGAGGTGATTGTTTCGGTTGGCGTCTGCCTTTGGCGCAAGCAGGATTTCGCCGCGATTTTGGAAGGCCTCGAACGCGGCCGCCAGCGCGGAGAGAAAGACTTTGGTATTTCCCTGTTGTGGATCTTCGATGCTATCCGGCAGTTTGGCGCAGAGAAGGCGCAGAGCGTGCTCGATCTTGCCATCCAGTTTCGCGATCGCAACGTGGCTGCATTCGGCATTGGCGGCGACGAGCGTGCCGGGCCGCCGGAGTGGTTCGCCGGAGTTTATCAGCGCGCCGCCGAGCACAGCCTCCATCTTACGGCGCACGCCGGGGAAACCAGCGGGCCAGACTCTATCTGGGGCGCGCTGAATCTTAAGGCAGAACGCATCGGACATGGCCTCACTGCCGCACAGGATCCGGAATTGATCGAAACGTTGGCCAAACGGCAGGTTCCAATTGAAATCTGCGTGACCAGCAATCTGCGGACGGGGTGCTGTACTGAACTCGCGCAGCATCCGGTACGCCGCTATTTCGACCAGGGGTTGATGCTTACCCTCAACAGCGACGATCCTGCCATGTTTCGCACGTCGCTGGTCGGCGAATACGCGCTGGTGCAGGAGGCTTTCGGCTTCACCGACGAACATCTGCGCGAGTTGGCGCGCAATTCGTTTGAGGCGTCGTTTCTGCCGGCGGAGAAGAAGATCGAATTTCTGAATTTGTTCGATGCCGCGACTTCGCGGGCATAAGGCGACCGTTTGCTGTTCGCAGTTTGCTCCGTGAGAGAGATAGCAGGAAAGAACGCCTCGCGAACGACGATCCGGCCTCACTCCGTGTTGTGTCACTCATCACATTGCGGCTTTACCCCTCGCCTATAATGGTCGCCTATGAAACTCGAAGAAAAAATTGCCGAACTGAAAAAACGGGACCAGATGGCGCTGGAGGGCGGAGGCGCGCAGCGGCGCGAGCGCCAGCACAAAGACGGCAAGATGTCGGCGCGAGAGCGCGTGGAATTTCTGCTCGACGAAGGCACCTTCGAGGAGACCGACAAGCTGGTCACGCACCGCTGCCACAATTTCGGCATGGAGCAGCAGAAATACTACGGCGACGGCTTCATCACCGGTTACGGCCGCGTCGAAGGGCGATTGGTCTTTGTCTTCGCGCAGGATTTCACTGTGTTCGGAGGCTCTCTCTCCGAGACGAACGCTGCGAAGATCGTCAAGATCATGGACCTGGCGGCCAAGATGGGCGCGCCCGTCATCGGACTGAACGATTCGGGCGGCGCGCGCATTCAGGAAGGCGTCATGTCGCTGGCCGGTTACGCCGATATTTTTTTGCGCAACACACTTTATAGCGGAGTGGTGCCGCAGATCTCGGCCATCATGGGCCCGTGCGCGGGCGGCGCGGTGTATTCGCCGGCCATCACCGATTTCATTCTGATGGTGGACCAGACGTCGTACATGTTCATCACCGGGCCCGACGTGATCAAAACCGTGACGCATGAAGAAGTCACCAAAGACCAGCTAGGCGGCGCGCACACTCACAACGAGACTTCGGGCGTAGCGCACTTCATGTGCCGGGACGATGCCGAGTGTTTGTCGATGGTCCGCGAGCTGCTGAGTTTTATTCCCTCGAACAATCTGGAAGACCCTCCTCGCAAGCCCTGCACCGACCCGATCGACCGCGTGGACGAAAAGCTCGACACGCTGATTCCCGATCAATCGAACATGCCGTATGACATGAAAGACGTGATCCACACGGTGGTGGACGACGGCTATTTTTTCGAAATCCACGAGCATTACGCCAAGAATATTGTCGTCGGATTTGCGCGCTTCAACGGGAAGCCGGTCGGGATCGTAGCCAATCAGCCAGCGATGCTCGCGGGCACACTCGATATCAATGCGTCGGTAAAGGGCGCGCGCTTTGTACGATTTTGCGACTGCTTCAACATTCCGCTGATC
>JBAVAA010000501.1:0-2820 GCA_049585515.1 Terriglobales bacterium
CTCCCTGAGAGGCGCGCCACGGCCCAATACAACCGAATGTAATGTATCCATTTCCTGAGCTCCAGCGTTAAAATGGTTGGTATTCGTTTGTCATGAATCCACTCAGCGGTCTTCATTTAGCAGTCTAAATTCTGCGATCTAGATATCGAGGTCCATAACATGGCCACTACAGCGGTACCCAAGACCAAAATTTCCGGCGGCAGCTTTTTACTGGAGGAGCGGCAGACTGCCGATGTTTTTACTCCAGAAGATTTTTCCGAGCAGCAGCAGATGATCGGGCAGACGACCGAAGAGTTTGCGGTCAACGAAATTTTGCCGCAGGCGGAAAAAATTGAACACAAGGATTACTCGATTTCGCGTGCGCTGCTGAAAAAAGCGGGCGATCTCGGACTCAGCGGGGTTGAAATCCCGGAAGCTTACGGCGGGCTCGAAATGGACAAGGTCACCGCCGCTGTCATTGCCGACAACATCGCCAAGTACGCCGGCTTCGCGACCACATGGGGCGCGCATAGCGGCATCGGCCTGTTGCCGATCGTTTATTTCGGTACCGAAGAGCAGAAGCAGAAATATCTGCCGCGGCTGGCCACGGGAGAAATTGTGGGCGCCTACGCCCTGTCGGAGGCGACTTCTGGCTCGGACGCGCTCAATTGCCGCGCCCGCGCCGTGCTTTCGCCCGACGGCAAACATTACATCCTGAATGGCGAGAAGATGTGGATCACGAACGCCGGTTTTGCCGACCTGTTTACCGTGTTCGCGAAAATTGACGGCGAAAAATTTTCGGCGTTCCTGGTCGAAAGAACGTTTCCGGGGTTTTCCGTCGGCGGCGAAGAACACAAAATGGGCATTCGCGGATCTTCCACTTGCCCCATCATCCTGAATGACTGCAAGGTGCCAGTCGAAAATCTGCTCGGCGAAATTGGCAAGGGGCATATCATCGCCTTCAACATTCTGAACATTGGACGCTTCAAACTCGGCGCCATGTGCGTGGGCGGAGCGCGGGTTTCGATCGAGAGCGCCGTCGCTTATGCCAAGCAGCGCAAGGCGTTTGGCAAGACGATTGGCGATTTTGGATTGGTCCGCGAAAAAATCGCGAACATGGCTACGCTGATCTACGTCGGCGAGTCGCTGGTCTATCGCACGGTCGGCATGATGGATGCGCTGCTCTCGGAGATCGATTCCGCCAGCTCCGATGCAGCAAAAGAGCGGCGCAAGGCGATCGAGGAGTATGCGGTGGAGTGCTCGATCCTGAAAGTCTGGGGCTCGGAGATGATCGATTACGTCGTCGACGAGACGCTTCAGATTTATGCCGGGTATGGGTTCGTGGAGGAGTATCCTGCGGAACGCGCCTATCGCGACGCTCGCATCAACCGCATCTTCGAGGGCACGAATGAAATCAACCGGCTGATCATCACTGGCTTCCTGCTGAAGCGCGCGATGAGCGGCCAACTGCCGTTGATGCCGGCGATCAAGAAGTTGATGGATGAGGTGTTGAGCGGTCCGTCGGCGGGCGAGGAGGTCGAGGGGCCATTGTCCGACGAACGCAAACTCGTCGCGCAGGCCAAGAAGCTTGGCCTGTTTGTTGCGGGCGCGGCCACGCAGAAATATATGCAGGCGATCCAGGAGCAGCAGGAGGTCATGGGCGCCATCGCCGATATGACCATTGAAATTTACGCGATGGAGTCGGCGGTACTGCGCGCGCAGAAGATGGTTGAGCAGAAAGGCGAAGCCGCATCCGCGCTGCCGATTGCGATGACGCGAGTGTATCTGACGCAGGCATTCGAAAGAGTCGAAGCGGCGGCGAAGAAAGTCATTGCCGACGTAGCTGAGGGCGATATGTTGCGGACGCAATTGGCGATCGTGCGGCGGTTGGCGAAGCACGAGCCGTTCAACACCATCGCGCTGCGGCAGCGGATTGCGCAGAGAACGATTGAGGCGGGGAAGTACACATTAGCGTAGGTAAGCAAAGTGATCCGCAAAAAAGTGATCAAGCCTCGCATTCATGGATTGTCTGGAGAGACCGAACATGCCAATCGGCACATTCACCGCGGTTCTGCACAAAGAAGGCGACCAGTATGTCGCCGACTGCCCGGAAGTTGGCACGGTCAGCCAAGGGAAAACTGTCGAAGAAGCCATCGCCAATCTCAAAGAGGCGACTGAACTCTACATGGAAGAATTCCCTCCTGAAGGGTCCAGTCGCCCGCTTGTCACTGTCTTCGAGGCGCGATATGCCTAGAACTGCCCCGCATATCAGGGGCGGTAGCGATCCGTACTCTTGAGCGAATGGGCTTCACCCAAGTCCGGCAACGCGGAAGTCACGTCATCCTTAAGCGCATTGGCCAGGATAGCGTCAGTGGTTGTGTTGTTCCATTGCATTCGGAGCTTGCAATCGGCACTTTGCGCGGAATCCTGAAGCAGGCGGGAGTTCCGGCGGCAGAGTTTATCGCACAGTTGTAGTCACCTTACGCCTTAATCCCCGGCAGTTCGTCCGCAATGTGAAGGCCTCCAAGCGAAGCGTCACTACTCCTTCGGAAAATTCGGGTCCGCCTTCACTTCTTCAATCTGCTTGGTGTGGCGCTCGGAGTGCGCGGAGATCAACAGGATCCACTGATAGGCATCGAGCGTACCAAATACCGGGTGGGGTGCGAAGTGGTCGCGCAGATCGTCGTTTGTGGTTCGAACGTAGTCCATGGTGGCTTTGCGGCTGTCCTCGAAGGCCATGGTGAGTTCTTCTCGGGTTGCCCAGCGATTGGTGGGCTTCAGGAATTCGGGCGCCTGCGCTTTGTGACTGCGGTCCGGGACCCTGGTCAGAATGATCTCGTC
>JBAVAA010000502.1:0-5433 GCA_049585515.1 Terriglobales bacterium
GCTTTGAAGGGGCGCGCCGTAAAGGCGCCTAAATGACGCGGCTTTAGCTGCTGAGGAAATGCCGGCACAACAATGAACGTCGAGGCCAACGCGCGATAAGACATGCCAAAACGCACTGACATCTCAAAAATCCTGATCCTCGGCTCCGGCCCCATCGTTATCGGCCAGTCGGCTGAGTTCGACTACTCTGGCACACAGGCTTGCAAGGCGCTCAAGTCGGAGGGCTTTGAAGTCGTGCTGGCGAACTCGAACCCGGCCACCATCATGACCGATCCCGAGTCGGCGGACCGCACTTACATCGAACCGCTTACGCGCGAATACCTCGAAGAGATCATCCGCGTCGAATGCGAGATGTCGCCCGGCGCGGGCTTTGCCATTCTGCCCACGGTGGGCGGACAAACCGCGCTCAATCTCGCCATCGAACTGGCTGACGGTGGCGTGCTCGAAAAATACAACGTGCATTTGATTGGCGCGCAGATCAGCGCCATCAAGAAGGCCGAAGATCGGCTGTTCTTCAAAGACGCCATGCAGCGCATTGGCCTCGACGTGCCGAAATCGGCGCTCGTGAATAACCTGAAAGACGGTATCGAGTTCGCCGGCAAGATCGGATTCCCAGTCATCATTCGTCCTTCGTTCACTTTGGGCGGCACGGGCGGCGGCATCGCTTACAACCGCGAAGAATTGATGGAGGTGCTCGCCCGCGGCCTCGATCTTTCTCCCGTGCATGAGTGCCTGATCGAGGAATCCGTCCTCGGATGGAAAGAGTACGAACTGGAGGTGATGCGCGACACCAAAGACAACGTCATCATCATCTGCTCGATCGAGAACTTTGATCCGATGGGCGTCCATACCGGCGACTCCATCACCGTCGCTCCCGCGCAGACGCTTACCGACCGCGAATACCAGATGATGCGGGATGCGGCAATTGCCGTGATCCGCGAGATCGGCGTCGAGACCGGCGGATCGAATATCCAGTTCGGCGTCAATCCTTCCACTGGACGCATGGTGGTTATCGAGATGAACCCGCGCGTCTCGCGTTCCTCGGCGCTTGCGTCAAAAGCGACAGGCTTCCCGATTGCGAAGATTGCCGCGAAACTCGCCGTCGGATACACGCTCGACGAAATTCCGAACGACATCACGCGCAAAACGCCCGCCTGCTTCGAGCCCACGCTCGACTATGTAGTCGTAAAGATTCCGAAGTGGCAGTTCGAAAAATTTCCCGGCGCCGACGAATCGCTTGGACCGCAGATGAAATCGGTCGGCGAAGTCATGGCCATCGGCCGAACGTTCAAAGAAGCGCTTCAAAAAGGAATTCGCGCGCTCGATACCGGCAAGCGCGTAGGCTCGGAGAAAATCGAGCCAAAAATCCTAACTCAGCGCCTAGTAACCCCGCATCCCGAGCGGCTGTCGTATGTGCGCTACGCTCTTCGCCAGGGACACACCATCAAGCAGATCGCAAAGATGACATCGATCGATCCGTGGTTCCTCTACCAGCTGAAAGAAATTAACGACATGCAGCTGGAGCTGGAAAAGCATCCTATGGAATCGCTTCCATCCAGCGTGCTGCGTGAGGCCAAGCGCATGGGCTTCTCCGACGGGCGTCTCGCCGGAACCTGGCGTTTGGACGGCAAAGGCGGCCAGGAAAAAGTTCGCCACTTCCGCAAGAAGCACGGCGTACGGCCGGTTTACAAGCGCGTCGATACCTGCGCCGCGGAGTTCGAAAGCTACACGCCCTATCTCTACTCCACCTACGAGGACGAAGACGAGGCTGAGCCCACGGCAAAGAAGAAAGTCATCATTCTCGGTTCCGGTCCTAACCGCATCGGACAGGGAATCGAGTTCGATTACTGCTGCTGCCACGCCAGCTACGCCCTGCGCGAGGATGGTTACGAAACCATCATGATCAACTGCAATCCGGAGACGGTCTCAACCGATTACGACACCAGCGACCGTCTCTACTTCGAGCCGCTTACGCTCGAAGATGTGTTCGCCGTCTGCGAGCACGAAGCGTCTGCGGGCGCGCCGGTCGGCGTGATCGTGCAGTTCGGCGGCCAAACGCCGCTGAATCTTTCGCTCCCGCTGAAGGCTGCAGGCGTCAACATCATCGGCACTACTCCCGAATCGATTGATCTCGCCGAAGACCGCAAGCGCTTCGGCAAACTGCTGGAGGAACTCGATATCCCGCAGGCTCCGGGAGCGATGGTCGCTTCGGTCGAGGAGGCGGTTGAAGCCGCGAAGAAAATCGGATTTCCGGTGCTGGTGCGACCCTCTTATGTGCTCGGCGGCCGAGCCATGGTCATCGCCTACGACGAAGAAACCATCACACAGTACATGAAGCAGGCAGTCGAGTATTCGCAGGACCGCCCCGTGCTCATCGACAAGTTTCTGGAAGACGCGATTGAAGTCGATGTGGACGCGCTCTCTGATGGCGAGGACGTAGTGATCGGCGGCATCATGCAGCACATCGAGGAAGCCGGCATCCACTCCGGCGATTCCTCGTGCGTGCTGCCCTCGGTCGATATTCCCGAGCCGCTCCTCGAGCGCATGCGCGACTACACCTTCAAGTTGGCGCGCGCTCTCAGAGTGATCGGCCTGATGAACGTGCAGTTCGCAATACCGCGCGGCCACGGCCCCACAGGCAATGGCCATCACGAAGCAAGAGTCTACGTGCTGGAAGTAAACCCGCGCGCTTCGCGCACCGTGCCCTTCGTGTCAAAAGCTACCGGAGTGCCCCTGGCCAAAATCGCCGCCCGCCTGATGACCGGCCGCAAGCTGCGCGAGTTTCTGCCAGAAAATATCGAGCGCGGCACAGACCTGGACACGGGCCGCTGCTTCTTTGTGAAATCGCCGGTATTTCCGTGGTCGAAATTTCCCGGCGTTGACACCGTCCTCGGCCCAGAGATGCGTTCCACCGGAGAAGTAATGGGCGTGGCCGACAATTTCGGGGAAGCCTTCGCCAAAGCGCAGATTGCCGCCGGCCAGAAGTTGCCTACGAAAGGCACCGTCTTCATCAGCGTCACCGACCATGACAAGCCGCATGTGGTCGAGGTCGCCCGCCGCTTCGTTGACATGGGATTCAAACTGGTGGCCACGCATGGCACTGCCGACATTCTCGAAGAAGCGGGCCTGGCCGTTGATCGCGTCTACAAAGTGAAAGAGGGCCGCCCTAATGCCGTGGATTTGATCAAAGCCGATCGCATCCAGCTGATCGTCAACACGCCGCACGGCCCCGATCCCTACTTCGACGAGAAAGCGATTCGCCGCGCAGCAGTCACGGGCCACATCACAACGATTACCACTCTTTCGGCCGCCCGAGCCGCTGCGGAAGGAATTTCCGCATTGCAGCGTGGAGAGGTACGCGTGCAAGCTTTGCAGGCGTTGCACGCGGAGAGAGTCGCTGCGAAATAAAAATCGCATTTCGCGAAGATCAGATTACTTAGGGATCGCCGTTTCGGGCTCTCCAGGCTCCCAGCAACTGGGTGACCCATTGATGCTACGATTGCCCGGTTCGCAGCCGGAGACAGAATGGTCGGCATCGTGTTGTTCCACGTCCTGATGTTGCTCATGGGTCTGGGAATTGCCACCCGCATTACGCCAGCGAAACAAGTCGGCAATGTGCTCCGCTACCTGCACAACGCGATCGGCATCACCATGCCTCCTCCAGAACAACTCCGCGTGGTCGCGCTGATTTGGATCGGATCCGCAATCGTCACCGCCGATGGTTTCCTTTTCCTGCTTGTGGTCATAGCCAGGTTGTCAAACGCGAGATGACAAATGTGCGTGCTCAGCCCGATAATCGGACTGCGAGAGTAATTGCGAACGAACCGACCAATACCGATTCAACTGGAGTCCACATGCTCTTATCCGGAATTTTCCCTCCCATCACCACGCCGTTCTATCCCGACGGTGAGGTCTATTACAAGAAACTCGAATCGAACGTCGAGCGCTATTCGCGCACGCCCGCGGCCGGCATCGTCGTCCAGGGCTCGACCGGCGAAGCTATCCTTCTTTCGGACCAGGAGCGCAGAGACGTCCTGAAGGTAGCGCTCGCGGCCGCCGCGCCCAATAAAGTGATGATCGCGGGCACGGGGATTGAATCAGCGCGCGAAACTTTGCGACTGACCGAATACGCCGCCGAGCTCGGCTACGACGCCGCCATGGTCCGCACCCCGCACTATTACAAGAAGCAGATGCTGCCGGCCAACCTGCTCGCGTTCTATCGCACGGTTGCCGACCGCTCCCCGCTGCCCATCATCATCTACAACTTCCCGCAGGCCACCGGATACGACATCCCCGCCGAGCTTGTCATCGAACTCGCCGGCCATCCCAACATCGCGGCCATAAAAGAATCGAGCGGTAACCTCGACAAGGTGAAAGCGATGGTCGAGGGCACGCGTCACGTAAAGAGGCAAGCCACTGTGACCGAGACGTTCGAAGCCGTAACCCCGCGCATGCTCAAAGCCGCAGCCGCCGAGAGCGAAAAACAGAGCAGGGAACTGGTCAGCGTGGCCTCGTTAGCGGGAACCGCCGAAACGATGGAGCAACGGGCGTCACCGCCCGTCCATGATGGCGAGAGCAGCGCCACCAAGCCTTCATCTTCCGCGGTCACCGTCGTCGGCAAATTGAAGACGCGACAGAAAGAAGTCGGCTTCCAGGTCATGGTCGGCGCCGCTCATCAACTCGAACCGTCGCTCGGCCTGGGAGCAGTAGGCGCCATTCTAGCCTTTGCTTGCCCCGCGCCAATGGCGTGCTATGAAATCTATGCCGCTCTCAAAGACGGGGACAAAGCGATTGCGCGCGAAAAACAAGAGCGTGTGAAACTGGCCGCTCAGCGTGTAGTCGGCGAATTGGGCGTTCCCGGCGTGAAGTATTCCATGGACCTCAATGGCTACTACGGAGGCCCGTCGCGCCTGCCGTTTTTGCCGCTCTCGGGAGAGCAAAAGGCTGAGATCGAACGCCTGATGGCGGGCATCAAGAGCTAAAGGTTCACGGGCAGCGGAGACATCACATGCGCTTGTGATCGCTGTCACAATCGCCTATAATTGGAACGAACGTTCGAACGTATGGCGACCCTCCCCGCAGCCCGCTCCTCCGGAAATCGCAACGGAACACCCCGGCGCGCGCCTGCCACCCGTTTCGACCGGCGTCTGAGTCACATTCTCGGCCACGCTACCGAGGTCTTTTGCTCCAAGGGATACGAAGGCGCCTCCATGCGCGATTTGTCTCGCGCCACCGGCATGTCGCTGGCGGGACTCTATTATTATTTCGAGTCCAAAGAGCGCTTGCTCTTCCTGATTCAGAAGCACACTTTCACAACCATCCTCGACAAACTCAAAGCGCGCCTCGATGATGTCACCGGCCCCGAGCAGCGGATTCGTGTCTTCATTCTGAATCATCTCGAATATTTCGTAAGCAATCAGCAGGGATTGAAGG
>JBAVAA010000503.1:0-3605 GCA_049585515.1 Terriglobales bacterium
GTCTACCTCTGACCGCCGTTATTAGCCCCCTGATGGACACTTATCTATGTATTGCGCCGGACGTAAAGCTGGGGCGAGATGTGAAACTGTCCAGGTTTATCAATTTGTATGGATGTGAAATCGGTGATGAGACCAAGATTGGCGCTTTCGTCGAGATCCAGAAAAACGCAATTATCGGCAAACGCTGCAAGATTTCCAGCCACACATTTATTTGTGAAGGCGTATGCATCGAAGACAACGTCTTTATTGGACACGGCGTCATGTTCATCAACGACCTTTATCCGCGCGCAACAACACCCTCCGGTGACTTGCAGACCGACGCCGACTGGCACGTCGACCGGACAGTAGTGAAAAAGGCAGCGTCGATCGGATCTGGCGCGACGATCCTCGCCAACACTTGCATCGGAGAAAACGCTATTGTCGGTGCTGGAGCGGTGGTCACTAGAGATGTTCCGGCAAATACGATTGTGGTTGGTAACCCAGCAAGAATTCTTCGTCAGATTGAACCGGGGGTAACACTCTGAAACACTCTCACTCTATTCCATTTGTTGACCTCGTTACGCCGCACGTCGAGCTAGAACAGGACCTGACAGCCGTTTTTCAGCACGTAATCCGCTCCGCCGGGTTCATCGGCGGCTCGATGGTGGAGAATTTTGAAAAAGAGTTCGCCGCGTTCTGCCACACAGAGTATGCGGTCGCAGTCAACAGCGGTACGGACGCACTGCGCTTCGCGTTGATAGCGGCCGGCGTAAAATCGGGCGACGTAGTGGTAACGGTTCCGAACACGTTCATTGCCACAACCGAAGCGATCTCGCAGGTGGGTGCGCTGCCGGAATTTGTCGACATTGACGAGCGCACTTACAACATAGACCCCGCAAAACTACGCAGCTATCTGGAAGAGCAATGCACGTTATCGGAGGATGGCGGGCTCTTCAGCAGAAGAAGCAAGCGCCCGGTAACCGCCATTGTTCCCGTCCATCTTTATGGACAGATGGCCGATATGGATCCGATTCTGGAATTGGCAACGCAGCGTGCCTTGATGGTGGTGGAAGATGCCTGCCAAGCGCACGGGGCAGAATATTTCTCGCGGAAACAGAACCGGTGGTTTCGCGCAGGTTCGATGGGCCGCGCAGCTGCTTTTAGCTTTTATCCGGCGAAGAATCTCGGAGCCTGCGGCGAGGGCGGAGCAATTACCACAAATGACGCACGGCTGGCTGCCACTTGTGTAATGCTTCGTGATCATGGCCAGACGAAAAAGTACTACCACGATATCGAGGGTTACAACGGTCGTCTCGATTCAATCCAAACCGGAATCCTGAGCGTGAAATTGAAGTACCTGGAAGGATGGAATGCAAAGCGAAGGGAAAGGGCGACAGAGTATAACCGTCTGTTGGCGACTTCCGGCGCTGGGACGCGGACGCCCTATGAACCTTCCTGGTCGCGAGCCGTTTATCACCTATATGTCATTCGGACGGCAGATCGCGAGCTCCTGATGGCGCATTTGGGGAAGGCCGGCATCGGCGTGGGAATTCACTATCCGATTCCCCTACATTTGCAGAAGGCGAATGCGCACTTAAACTACCAAAAAAGGGACCTTCCGGTTACGGAAAAGATCGCCGGCCAAATCTTGTCGCTCCCAATGTTTCCGCAACTAACCGCCGAGCAGCAAGCACGGATAGTGGAGGAAATCATTCGCGTGTCACAATTCGAGCTTGCAGGATAGGACGAGACGGATCTTGGCAAAGCCCGCTATAAGAGAGTTGAAGCAAATGAGCACAGCCAGTGTAACCAATCCGCGAGAACGCAAACTGGAAGTTGTATCGAGTCCGAAGTCTACCAAGAAGAGAAAGATTTGGGTGGATTTGGACAATTCTCCGCATGTTCCCTTCTTTAGACCTATTATCGAGGCACTCAGGAAGAGAGATTATGAAGTCTTTGTAACCGCTCGGGACGCATACCAAGTGCGCGAATTGACAGAGTTTTATGGCGTCGCAGCCATAATGGTCGGAAAGCATCATGGCAAACACATACTGCCCAAAGTAATCGGGACTGTCTGGAGGGCTTTCAGATTGACCGCGTTAGTACGAAAGCACAAACCGGACCTTGCAGTATGTCACGGCTCGCGTGGAATGTTATTGACTTCGGCATTTCTCGGGATCCCCTGTTTAGGCCTATTGGATTATGAGTTCACCGCCATAATGCCAATGATCAAACCAACTTGGTTTTTGGTACCTAGTGTGATTCCGGAAGCATCCAAGGTGCTTCGCTCTAAAATCGTAAAATACCCAGGCATTAAAGAGGATGTCTATCTGTCGAGCTTCCATCCCGATCAGACACTGAGGGAACGTCTTTCTATCCCGGCTGGCGATCTGCTTATAACCGTGCGTCCTCCTGCGACCGAAGCCCATTATCACAACCCAGAAGCAGAGAGGTTACTGGCAGCAGCACTCCATCGTTTCGTCCAGGAATCCAACACGACAATCCTCCTTCTCCCGAGAAACAAGAGGCAAGAGTCCGAGTTACGCTCGGCTTGGTCTGGGGCCATCACATCGCAAAAGATAATAATTCCAGCCCATGCCGAAGATGGCCTCAACCTGATTTGGCATTCCGACTTGGTTATTAGTGGTGGCGGCACGATGAACCGGGAAGCAGCCGCAATGGGTGTGCCAGTATATAGCATATTCCGAGGAAAGATTGGGGCAGTCGACCACTATCTCGCCGAGCAAGGACGCTTGGTTTTGCTGGAGACCGTCGAAGACGTCAAGACAAGAATTAACGCAGTACACCGTGAAAAAGTCAGACAGCGATTCGACGGGGCAACTAATCCGACCCTCGAAGCAATTGTTCGCGAAATTGTGTCGATTGCTGAAACTAAAACCATTAGTTCTCAAGCTGGTCGCAATTGATTCTTCCGGGGCGTCGCCTCGAAGCAGAATACTCGACCAGAGGCTAATGAACACTCCGCCAAATCGCAGATCCAGCCTCGTACTGCCGCGAGCTGGAGGTATGTACTAGTGGCACCTAGACCCAAGTGGGCCTCTTTGGGGATAATCATATGGCAGGGCACACAATTGTTTCGTTTCAAGCACTTCCAATTTTCTGGAAAAGTGGCCCCTGCGAGAAGTGAGCATGCTGGCTCGCCCCCGGAGGAATGCATGATCGCAGTTCGAAGGCTGCTGCTTATTGTCAGTTTCATCTCGATAGTGTCGGCTGGGCTGGCCTTTGGGTCGGCCAGCAACATCTACGTCACACAAAACGGCAGTCCGAGTGGAAATTGCACCACCAATGTCCAGACGCCGGCGTTTGTCAATAATGCGGCAAATTGGGGAGCAGCCGGATCGCAGATTGGGCCGGGAACCACGGTCTTGTTTTGCGGAACGTTCACGCTGCCAACAGGGACCTCCCTTGCGAACTTTTACGGAAGTGGCACCGCGACAAATCCTGTTACTTTCCAACTGGACACAGGCGCGATTATTCAATCCCCTGCGATGGGAAGTGTTTCCTCGGGAGCGTTCAACTGTAGTGGCAAAAGTTACGTGACCGTGAACGGCGGTACCAACGGAATCATCCAAAACACCGCGAATGGAACCGGACTGGCCAACTCC
>JBAVAA010000504.1:0-1825 GCA_049585515.1 Terriglobales bacterium
GGAGACACGCGCGTCAGCCGTCGCTTCAATCAAAGCTGAACTGGCCTGGTGGGAAGCAGAACTTGAGAAGCAGGGGCGGCTGGTTGAGTCGCAGCGCATTCACCAGCGCGTGATGTACGACCTGGAAATGATCAAAGCCATGGGCTACTGCCATGGCATTGAGAACTACTCGCGGCATTTCACGGGACGGCTTCCCGGCGAGCCGCCGCCAACTTTGCTCGATTACTTCCCTCGCGACTTTCTGATGTTCATCGACGAGTCGCACCAGACGGTTCCACAACTTCACGGCATGTATCACGGCGACCGCTCGCGCAAGCAGACGCTCGTTGAATATGGATTCCGCATGCCGTCGGCGCTGGATAATCGTCCGCTGACGTTTGAAGAATTCGAGCACCGGACCAACCAACTGGTCTATGTCTCGGCCACGCCCGGTCCTTATGAACTCACCAAGTCGGCCGGAGTAGTGGTTGAACAGATTATCCGGCCCACTGGTTTGATCGACCCGCCGGTCGAGATTCGTCCGGTTAAGGGACAGATCGACGATCTGCTGCACATGATTCGCGACCGCGTCGCGCGCAACGAGCGGGTGCTGGTAACGACTTTGACCAAGCGCATGTCGGAAGATCTGGCCGAGTACTATAGCGAAGTTGGCGTGAAGTGCCGTTACATGCACTCCGAAATCGAAACGCTGGAGCGGGTAAAGATTCTGCGCGACCTGCGCAAGGGCGAGTTCGATGTATTGATCGGCATCAATCTTCTGCGCGAAGGGCTGGATTTGCCGGAGGTATCGCTGGTAGCGATTCTCGATGCTGACAAAGAAGGTTTCCTGCGATCCGCCGGTTCGCTGATTCAAACGATCGGACGCTGCGCCCGCAATCTGAACGGGCAGGCGATTCTCTATGCCGATCGTATGACCGATTCCATGAAAAAGGCTCTCGACGAAACCAACCGGCGGCGCGCGATTCAGCAGGCTTATAACGAAGAAAACGGAATCACTCCCGAATCGATTATTCGTCCGCTGGATATGACGCTCGTCGCAGTCGTCGGCGCAGATTACACCGATCTGACCGGCTCCGAAGCCGAAGGCATCCCGGATCTGAAATCGCAGGAGGAGTTGGACGCCTACATTGCGAAATTAGAGAGCGATATGCGGGAGGCGGCCAAGCGGTTTGAATTCGAGAAGGCGGCGAAGCTGCGGGATGCGATCAAGGAACTGCGGACTAAGGAATTTTTGTTTGCGTGAGCATGCGGTGGTGACAACCTAAGTTGACAGTTCGTTCTTGCGCAGTTGAATGCGAGCGAGTGGCAGAAAATAGGTTAAGAACGTTATCTCGCTGTGATGACAATTTAAACGAGGAATCTCAAATGGGCAGACAAATAACTGTCATGCTTTACGTGTTGGCGATGGCAGCCGTCGTGGTCGGTATAGACATCGCGTTCTTCAGAAACCGATTCTGGGAACGGCTGGCAGTGAATATTGGCATTGTCCTGGTGTTCGCAGCTTTCTACTCGAGATTCCTCAGGGGTCGATGAACAAGGCGTCGGAACCATCGCGCTGTAGCGGCTTCCGCGCCTAGTTGCCTGGAGAAGCCGGAGCCTAAGCGGTAAACGGATGGAGAGTTTCTCAACAAACAAATTACGATGCTCCCCGCCGGTGTAAGAGCAAAAATCCCACGATGCTGGCTGTGGAGGCCCTTCTCGAAAAACGCGAAAAGGGGCGCACCCCCTATTTGTTTAGTCCCAACGATCACGGGCATCGCGCGATCCACTTGGCGGTCGGGGATGTCGGCCACCCGCCGCTGCACTCTCGGACACGCCTCGAGAC
>JBAVAA010000505.1:0-11322 GCA_049585515.1 Terriglobales bacterium
GTGCTCAAGGGCGAGGTGAAAGACCTGCTGCTCCTGGACGTCACTCCTTTGACTCTGTCGATTGAGACTTTGGGGGGCGTGGCTACTCCGATGATTCCCCGGAACACCACGATTCCTACCAAGAAGACGGAGACGTTCTCTACCGCGGCCGATAGTCAGACGTCGGTTGAAGTGCATGTGCTGCAGGGCGAACGGCCTATGGCGGCACAGAACCGGACTCTGGGCAAATTCCATTTGACGGGATTGCCACCGGCTCCGCGGGGCGTACCGCAGATTGAAGTGACGTTTGACATTGACGCTAACGGGATTCTGAACGTTACGGCAAAAGACAACGCAACGGGCAAAGACCAGAAGATCACGATCACTTCTTCTTCCGGCTTGTCGAAGGAAGAGGTCGAGCGCATGGCGAAAGAAGCCGACGCTCACTCCGCCGAGGACAAAGCGCAGCGCGAGGCAATCGACGCCAAGAATCAGCTCGACACGATGGTCTACAACATCGAGAAGATGCTGAAGGAACATGGCGACAAGATCTCCGGCTCGGAGCGCGGGGACGTGGAGAACGCCTTGGCGGACGCGAAGAAGGCCATCGAAGGCGGCGAGAAGGCGGCGATGGACTCGGCGCGCGAGAAGCTGACCGCCGCCTCGCACAAGCTGGCGGAGCAGATGTATAAGGCTACGCAGGCTGCTCCGGGTGGAGCGGCGGGAGCGGCGGGAGCGGGGCCGACCGATGGGCAGGCGGCGTCTGGCGGTAATGGCGCCAGCCAGAAGAAAGACGAGGGCGTGATCGATGCCGAGTACGTGGACGTCGAGGACAAGAAGTAAGCTCGCTTCCAGCTTCTTGCTGCTGGCTTGGGGGCGCGTTGAGCGCCCCCATTTGCATCTAAATGGAGTCGGAAAGAGGAAAGCGAATTGAGATTCGAAGTCAATGGACAGATGTTTTTCGTGAACTTCGTCCCCGAAGAGGGACGGTGGTATTGCTACGCGCCGACCGGGACGGGAGTGCAGCGGATCCCTGTGTCGATGGATGCCGCACCCTTTGAGGCGGCTTACACTGTAGCTGTGGACGAGCAGGCTAAGGAAGTTGTGAATTGAATTACCAGTTCTGTCATCCTGAGCGGAGCGAGAGCTTCACGAAGTGAAGGTCTCGCGTAGTCGAAGGACCCCATACCCGCGTGAACTACGGTGAGCATGGCAAGGCGTTCTCACGATGCAGTCGAGATTGTTGATGGAGCAGACACGTCAGCTTCCCGGGAAGAACTCCCTGATACGGCAGTGGCCGAATTAACAATGCTGGGGTCTTTCGACTCCACGAGTTCACCGGCTTCGCCGGTGGCCTCGTTCCGCTCAAGATGACAGATTTATAAAACTCAAGATGACAGATTTATAAAGGAGGTGACAGAGTGACGGGTCCCAAGAAGTATTGGGTCTATATCGTCGCTAGCCGCACTGGCACTCTTTATATTGGAATGACGAACAATTTGTACGTTCGCGTCCTGCAACATAAGAGCGGCGAGATCGAAGGGTTCTCCAGCACATATCATTGCAACCGGCTGGTTTTTTGGGAGAGCTTTGATGACGTCCTGAAGGCGATTGATCGCGAGAAGCAGCTTAAGGGATGGCGACGGTCGAAAAAGATTGGCCTGATTGAGTTTCGCAATCCTCGTTGGGAAGATCTGGGCGAGAAGTTTGGCGCTGAAATGGCGTTTGCTGGTCAGGCGATTGCTGCGCGGTGAGAACGCCTTGCGTTGCCGCTGGTAGTATTGACGGGCATGGGGTCTTTCGACTCCACATGGCCATCGGCTTCGCCGATGTCCATGTTCCGCTCTAGATGACAGAATCAGAATAGATGGCTACAGCGACTAAAGATAAAGACTATTACGGCGTTCTTGGCGTAAAGAAGTCAGCCTCGAGCGATGACATTCGCAAGGCTTTCCGCAAACTTGCCCGCAAGTATCATCCTGACGTCAATCCCGGAGACAAGTCGGCGGAGGAGAAGTTCAAGACGCTTTCCGAGGCCAACGACGTCCTGAGCGATGCGAAGAAACGCAAAATATACGATCAGCTTGGGTTCTACTCCGACAATATCGATCCGGCTACCGCGGATGCATATGCTCGCGGCGGCGGACAGCCAGGGGCTGGGCCGGGCGGCTTTGGCGGAGGTTTTCCCGGAGGCGGCCGACAGGCTGGAGGGCCGGGCAACGTTGATTTTGGCGGATTTGATTTTTCCGATCTGTTCGAAGGGGCGCGCACTGGCGGACGGAAGACTTCTAGCAGCGGATCGGGTGGATTCCGCGACATTTTCTCTGGCATTTTTACGGGTGGGGGACGCGGCGAAGCGGCAGACGAGGGTCCGGAACCGGGCAGCGATCTTGAATATCAGGTCAATGTGCCGTTCTGGACGGCGATCCGCGGCGGGGTGATGAAGCTGAACATCACGCGGCGCGACGTTTGCGGGAACTGCCACGGCAACGGCTACATTGAGGCTCCGGGAGAATGTCCGCAATGTCACGGCAAGGGGACGATCGAGCAGACCGGCGGGCGGATGAAGTTCAACGTTACCTGTCCGCGCTGCCATGGGACGGGCAAGAATATTTCTACTTGCCCAGTGTGCCACGGCGAAGGCAGCATTGAACGTACCGATCCGCTGGAGATCCGCATCAAGGCGGGAACGCGCGATGGACAACGCATTCGCATCCCCGGTAAAGGCAATGCGGGAGTGCGCGGCGGCGGGGTGGGCGATCTGTATGTGATCATCCGGACCGGCGAGCATCCGCTCTTCCGGCGCGAGGGCGATGACATCTATATCACGGTGCCGGTGACAGCGGTCGAGGCGGCTTTGGGGTCGAAGATTGAAGTGCCTACCATTGATGGGCGGAGCATGCTGAAGATTCCTCCTGGGACTTCCAGCGGCCAGAAGCTGAGGCTGCGGGAAAAGGGTGTGCCTTCGGCCACCAAAGAGGGCGCGCGGGGAGATGAGATCGTCGAGGTGAAAATTACCGTGCCCATGCCTCGGGACGAGAAGACCAAGGAACTGCTTCGGGAGTTGGCGAAGTTGAATCCGGAAGACCCTCGAGCGGAATTGTGGAAAGAAGTGTGAGAGCAGTCATACGCCCTGCCCTTCAGGCCACTTGCTGATTCTTCAGCGATCAGCGGCTAAACAGATGCTAAAAAACTCCCGGTGCCCCTCGGTGTGATTCGAGGCCTTACAATTACAATCGTGGCTTTTCTCCGAAATTTGAAGATTACGCTGGAGATGATCAAGTGGGAGCACTCGATCTTTGCGCTTCCGTTTGCGCTTTGCGGCGCTATGTTGGCTGCCGGAGGTTTGCCGGCCTGGCGGCAATTGGCTTGGATCGTTGTCGCCATGGTTTCGGCGCGGTCGGCAGCGATGGCTTTCAATCGTTTGGCAGACGCCTCGATTGACGCGGCCAATCCTCGCACTGCTACTCGCGCTCTGCCGGTTGGACAATTGACGCCGGCGTTCGTTAGCACATTCGTTCTGGTGGCGTGCGGAATTTTTGTTTTTGCCGCTTCGCAATTGAACCGCCTTGCGCTGATGCTTTCGCCGGTGGCGCTGGCGGTGATTCTGCTTTATTCCTACTCCAAGCGCTTCACGCGCTGGTCGCATCTTTTTCTGGGATTCGCTCTTGGGATCGCTCCGGCTGCGGCGTGGATCGCGGTTCGGGGCTCGCTCGATCCGCGAATTTTGCTGCTTACCTTCGCTGTGACTTTCTGGGTGGGCGGATTCGATGTGATCTACGCTTGCCAGGATCATGACTACGACCGCAGTCATGGTTTGCATTCATTGCCGCGTTATCTGGGGGTCAGGACGGCGCTAGTGGTCGCGCGCTTGTTTCACGTCGTGATGCTTGGGCTGCTGGTGGCGCTGATCGTCAGTTTCGGCTTGGGGAAGCTGGCGGTGGTGGGAGTGATCGCGGTGGCTGCGCTGCTGCTTTACGAACATTCTCTGGTTCGGCATGACGATCTGAGCAAGCTGAATGCCGCGTTTTTCAGCATGAATGGGGTGATCTCGGTGGTATTTTTTCTGTTTGTCGCGGCGGACCGTTTGGTGCGGCGGTAGGAGCGGCGCTCGGCGCCCTCAGGGGCTAAAGCCCCGTTAATTTTCGGGACTTACCGGCGCGGCTGAAGCCGCGCCCTTTCAAAACAAAATCAAGAGCAAGTTTTCAGAGGGGTCTAAAGCCGCTCTTTCAAAAAAGCGGCAAATCTAAGGTCCGGGCCTCTACCCTTTGGCTTCGGCAACTGCGCGCCTTAGTTCATCGACATCAGGGAAATCGGGTTTGATCCTGACTACGCGATCGAGTTGCTGCTTTGCCAGATTGGCTTGACCACTTCTGGCGTAGGCGAGTCCCAGGTGGTAGTTGAAGAGCGGGTTGTCGGGCTCTTTTTTCACCGCTTCGCGGAAGAGGGCAATGGCAGAAGTATAGACCTTCTTTTGGTAAAAGGCCCAGCCCAGCGTATCGGCGGAGTTGGGATTGTCTGGGAGTTGACGCCGGGCGGTCTGCGCCATGGCGAAGGCGACGTCCACGTTGCCGCCCTGTTGGAGCATCACGTAGGCGAGATTGTTCGAGGCCAGGGGATTATCGGGCTGAATTTCGAGCACCTTCTGATATTGCTGTTTGGCGTGGTCCCAATCGTGCCTGTTCTCGTAGATGCCACCGGCCAGCAGATAGAAAGTAACTTCTTTGGGATGGAGCCTGGAACCTTCGAGATAAGTTTGCAGGGCCTGATCGCTCGCGCCGCGTTCGTTCTGCACCAGGCCGAGCTTGATCATGGCTTCAGCATTCTTCTTGTCCAGATCGGTAGCTTCTTTGAACTCCTGTTCCGCTCCGCCAGGGTCTTTCTTTGGATCCAGCAGGAGCTGGCCCAGCATGACATGGAACTCGGCGTTCTTGGGATACTTGGCCAACTGCAATTTGGCTGTGGCGATGGCCTTGTCGGGTTGCTTCTGGACCAGGTCCACGTTGAGCACTCCGCCGAGGGCGTCGGTGGAATTCGGATCCTGATCGAGCGCCTGCTGGTAAGCTTTTTGCGCTTCAGGCAACTGGTTCTGCGCCATCCGCAGGTTGCCTAACTGCACGTATGCGGTGGGATTGTTAGGTTCCTTTTCGAGGGACAGCTTGATATCTTCGTCCGCCTTGTCGTACTGTTTGCGATCGATCTCGGCCACCGCGCGCAACAGATAACCATCGGGAGCGGCTGGTTGTATCTCAATGATCTGGTCGGCTTCCTGCGCCAGGCCAGAGACATCGTTCCGGTGGATGGCCACTCCGGCCAATGCCCGGTGCGCCTCCACCAGGTCGGGACGCCAGTGAACGGCTTCGCGCCACTCGGGTTCGGCGCGCTGAGTATTGCCCATTTGATCGAAGGCCAGGCCCAACTGATAATGGGCCATGGGGTTATCTGGATCGTCCTTCAGGACCGCTTGCAGCGTGGTGGCGGCATCGCTGGCCTTGCCGCTGCCCATCTCGATTTCAGCTTTGAAAATCTTGGCCTCTCCGTCGTCCGGCTTGGCTTTGAGCAGTTCGTCATTCAGCTTGCGGGCATCGTCGATGCGATCTTTCATGATCAACAGCTGAATATAGTTTTTCTTGACCTGGATGTCTTTGGGATGGTCGCGGTAGAGCGCGGCATATTCGTCCGTGGCTTTGTCAAGCTGGTTATTGGCGTAGAAGAAATCGCCCAACATGCGGTAGCCCACGGAATTGTTCGGGAAATCCTTCTTGGACTGGCGGAGAAATTCCTCGGCCTGGGCGGGCTTGTCCTCGGCCAGGTAAAGGCTGGCGAGAGAGAGCCGCGGGTTGGGATCGTCTTTTGCGTTGTCAATCGCCCGACGGAAGCACTGTTCCGCCTCGGGAAATCGGCCGCGAGTCTGGTAGAAGTTGCCCAGTGACACCAGCATAGTGGTGGACTTGGGACTCAGTTCGACCGCTCTTTTGAGGGTTGCTTCCGCAGCGTCCCATTCTTGTCCGTGCATCTGGAGCATGGCCAAATTCAGATAGGACTCGGAGCGGTTGGGATCGAGTTTCAACGCGGTTTGCATGTCGGCCAGTGCCGCAGTGAAGTTATTGATTCCGGCGTCGTAGTGGGCGCGGGCGATGAAAACGTCGGGTTTGTCGGGCCACTTTTGCGCGAGCAGGTCCAGTTGCTCCTTGGCTTCGTTAAACTTGGCGAAACGCAGCAACAGGTTGGCGAGGTCGAGATGCGCCCCATAGTGATCGGGCGCGAATTGCAGGGTCGCCGACAGTTCCTGAGAAGCGGTTGGCCACTGCTCCAATTTTGTTGCCGCCCGCGACAACTGGTAGTGGCCCTCAGCGAAACGCGGGTCCACCTGAATCGCGTTCTGAAACTGAATTTCGGCTTCCCGATACTGGCCTTTGTCGAAGTAGCGCTGGCCGCTCTCCAGATATTTTTGCTTGTGGACGTTTGGGTCGCGGGAGCAGCCCGTCAGCAATGCTCCCAGCAAACAAACTGTTCCTAGTGCAGACTGAAATGTCGAGTTCCTGAATATCGAGTCCCTGGCAATCCCCATATCTTTAGACGCCTCACACCACGTAAATGTAGTCGTATCAATGTCTATTGCACAAACGTACTCTCCTGGCGGCTAGCGGGAAAGTTACTGCCGTTATTATCGCAAACTTGCGCAGCGAGCAGAACCACGTCGGGGGGTGTCCAAGCATACGTCGGCAAACGGCGCTTTCGTAATCTGCCGCAACCCAGGGAAGCGTGCCATAGTGTGATTGGCTATGACCCACTTCCCCCATACCCGTGAAAACCTGCGTTCACCCCGTATACAACTGAATGGATCGGTCGCGGCCGCGGTAATGGCCGAAGGCGGCCAACGGGCGCGCGCCAAACTGCAATCGATTTCAATCAATGGTGGTTTGCTTCACTTGCCCCAGGAGCTTTCAACAGGGGACTTCGTCGAAATTGCGTTCTACACGCGTTCGGGCCCCGTCCACGGCATGGCGGAAATGCTGCATCCGATGCGCCAGCTTCAGGCTACGTGCCTGCAGCCTTTTCGCTTTATTGCGCTGGCCGACGACGATCACCGTAAACTGCGTATGGCGCTAGATTCCGCTCTCGACCGCAGCTTCCTGGACCCGGTCTCTGAGCAACTGCAAGTGCCGCCGGGATTTTGAGGCAGGTGGCAGGGCAGGGGATAGGTGGCAGGTGACAGGTCCTAGGTCTTAAGGTCTTGGGAAAAACAAAATCATCTTGCATCGGTTTCAACTCTTCGCCCTGAAGAACGGTTGCGGTGTAATTTTGTTTTTCCTGCGACCCGCGACTTGTCACCTGGTTCGTGCCTCCCGATCGTCGCTATACTGAACGTTCTGCGGTAATAAATAATAAATGACTGCCGGGACTATCACTCATTCTGCCGAGGAAACTATTGCTTATGGGCGGAAACTTGCCTCCGAACTTTCGGCTCCGCTTATTGTGTTATTGCGCGGCGACCTGGGGGCGGGAAAGACGACCTTGGTCAAGGGGATCGTCGAAGGCTTCGATGCCGCTTCCGCCGAGGATGTGACCAGCCCCACTTTTACGCTTGTCCATGAATACCGCGGAGCTCGCGCCATCCTCTACCACATCGACCTTTACCGTATCGATACCCCGAGCGAACTGGAAACCCTCGCTTTCGACGACTTGATCGCCCCGAACAGCATCCTACTGATAGAGTGGGGAGAGAAGTTCGCTCGTTTGCGGATCGACAGGAATTTGGAGATTACCATCGAGCGAATGGGCGAAACCTGGCGCAAAATCCAACTGTGTAAATCCAACTACCTACTGGTTGAACCTGCGGATGGCGCATCTTGATAATCAAAAGTAAGGGAGCTCAAACAATCTTGAAACGCAAGCATTTGGCATTTTGTTGCCTATTGTCGGCAGTCGCTCTCTGCGCGGGACAGAGCGTATCGCAACCTCAAATACACGATCCAAAGGATAATCCGGCGCTCCGAGGGCAGAGTTCATTGGCGGCGCCAGTCCTGTCTGGGGAGTCCACTTCTTTGGAATCTACTGAAACGGAGT
Source organism: Terriglobales bacterium (assembly GCA_049585515.1). Taxonomy (GTDB): domain Bacteria; phylum Acidobacteriota; class Terriglobia; order Terriglobales; family Acidobacteriaceae; genus Acidiflorens. The sequence continues at coordinate 8,050 of JBAVAA010000505.1, forward strand.
TGCCAGACGCTCCAAGTTCGCAGCAGAGTTCCCCGGTCGAACAGCCCGGGACATCAAACACCGATGGCAATGCGAAGCAATCCGGCGCGAAGAATCCGGATCAGAATACGCCGCCTGCGAACGGGAGCGCCACACCCGGGCAGGAGCAGCCGAAGCGAATCCTGGGCATCATGCCTAATTTCCGCGCTGTCAGCGCGGGCGCGCACCCGCCGCCGCCCACTCCGAAACAGGCCTTCATCATCGCGACCCGGAACAGCTTCGACTACTCGTCATTCATCTTCGTAGGAGTAACCTCGCTTCTGGCAGAGGGAACCAATGCCCACTCTCAACTCGGGAAAGGTGTTGATGGGTATGGAAGATACTATTGGCGTGGACTTCTCGACAAGACAGACGGCAATTACCTGGTTATCTTCGCCCTGCCGACAATCTTTCATCAGGACGAACGCTATTATGCGATGGGTAAGGGTGGTTTCTGGAAACGCGGCATCTATGCCGCCTCTCGCATCGTGATTACGCCCGACTATCACGGCCACAACAGCTTTAATGCTTCCGAATTGTTGGGTCGGGGCATAGCGCAAGGAATTTCGGCAGCCTATTACCCAAGCGGCAGTCGGACTGCCGGTGCGCTCGCAACGAAATACGGGTATGCGATTGGCCGGGACATGCTGACAAACGTATTCCGCGAATTCTGGCCGGATATCGCCACCCACGTGCTTCACCGGCATCCATAAGCCGGAGCGGCGACCGCTAACATTGGACTGGAGTGCATCTCAGAACCTGGAGCCATAATCAACTTGAAACTAAGCTGTTCAGCAGGTGTAGGCCTACTGTCGGTGTCGCTGTTGTCTTCCGCGGCTTTTTGCGTAGGTCAAAGCGCTCCGCAGATTCAAGAGTCGGACCTTGCCCAATCCACGCCGCCGACAACTGATGCGAAGCAGGACGAACCCGGAGAACAATCGTCTGCGCAGAGTAATTCTCAGGATCAAAAGAGCCCGGCCCAGGGGGATCCAAAGAAGAATGAAGATCCAAAAAAGAAGGACGACCGGATGTTTTACGTGATGCCGAACTATTTGACGGTTGATAGCGAGTCGCAAGCGCAGCCGATTTCATGGAAGGAAAAGTTCGCCATCTCAGCCAAAGGCTCTTTCGACCCGTACGAATTCACGATCGTGGGTATTGTGGCGGGCATTCGCCAGGCGGAGAATTCCTCTCCGGGGTTCGGGCAGGGAGCGGAGGGATATGCGAAGCGGTATGGAGCAGCTTTCGCCGATCAGGTGGATGGCAACATCATGGTGGGAGGCGTTTTCCCCACCATCCTAAAAGTAGATCCTCGCTATTTTCAATTGGGCAAGGGAACCTTCATCCACCGCTTTGGCTATGCCTTCAGCCGCATTTTCGTTGCCCGCAGAGACTCTGGTACCAGTATGTTCAACATTCCCGAATTTGCGGGAAATGCGACGGCGATCGCGATTTCCACGGCCTATTATCCCGCCTCCGATCGCAGTTTTTCATCGAGTTTATCCGGCTGGGGAACGCAGATGGGCCTCGACGCGTTGGGGAATGAGCTGAAGGAATTTTGGCCGGATGTTCACCGCTATTTGCAGCGCAGGCATGCCCGCCAGTTGCAAAAGAAAGAAACCGATTAAGGCTCTGCAATCCGGAATTCGCAGTTACGCGTTTTCTGCGACGGGGATGCATCCAAACGAAGGTGCAAACAATCCAACTTTCAAAGGCCGGTAGAAATCGCTCCCATGAGGGGAGCCGATAAGCTCCGAAACGTACGGTGTGGGGGAAGATTTGAAAGCGATTCGATTCTTTTGCATGGCGGTAGCGCTGGCGGTAACGTTTGGAAGCTCGTCTGTTCAAGCTCAGGAGCCTCAGCCATCAACCAGCGCACCAGAACAGTCCCCGGACGCGACGGTGCGCAGCGAACTGGACGATGTTTCGATGCTCGCCCACGATCTTCAGCAATCGAACTCCCAGCAATCCAACTCAAAGACGGACGGAAAATCATCCTTGCCAGACGCGCCAACTCCCAACATCAATCCCGCGGATACAAATAAGCCCGCCGACCAGCCCAACGACCAGTATGGTAAACAACCCAAGAGAATTCTGGGGATCATTCCAAATTTTCGTGCGGTAAGCGCGAACACCCAACTGCCTCCGCTCAGCTTCAAGGAGGAACTCAAGCTGGCGTCTCAGGATACGTTCGACTACTCGGATGTTATTTTCGTGGCAGCGCTCGCCGGAATTTCGATGGCGGGGAAATCGCAGCCATCCTTTGGGCAGGGTGCTGCCGGGTATGGCCGATACTACTGGCACGTCTTTGTCGACGGAGCCATCGAGAACTACATGACCGAGGCGATCGTGCCGGCGGCAACACGGGAAGACCCGAGATATTACACCCTGGGCAAAGGCGGATTTTTTAAGCGGAGCGGCTACGCGGTAAGCCGGTTGTTCATCACCAGGACCGACTCTGGAAAGCGGACCATTAACCTCTCGGAGATTGTGGGGGCGGGAGCGGCCGCGGGCATCGGTAATGCGTACTACCCGGCAGAATCCAACCCGTTCGTGAAAACGTATCAACGCTGGGGAACGCAGGTGGGCCTCGACGGCGTTTTCGACGTATTAAAAGAGTTCTGGCCAGACATCGATCAGGCAGTATTTCACGGAAAATACTAATTGGACTCATTCGAAAGATGCCTCCGAGAGCTGAAGCAATCGTAAGGAAAGCGGCTGAGCCAGATCTGGAAGTGGGCTTAATTTGCGCCGACCGCGATGGCAATCGCATTCGCATCGACCGTGTCGATAATCGTACCGACCCCGCCGCTGGAACCGTCTCCTACCATTTTCTCAACGACGAACTGCGTGTGCAGGAAGGTGTCCAGCAGCGCCTCATCACGCAATTTTTGAAGGAAGGCTGGTACATCGCGGCTCCGGGAACGTCCTTGTAGCGTGGCTATGAAGCCGGGACCCAATTGCGGCGCTCGAGGAAGGTGGGCGGCTCGTACGTATGTCCTTTCGCCAACCGCAGCTCCTCGCGGCGCGTCGTCCACAATAGGATAGGGCCCATCGCTGCGGCGGCGAGCCGCGCGGCGAACGGAAATTCTTTCTCGACTTCGCGGCGCAGTTTGTGAATCCGCTGACTCACGCCGCGATTGACTTTCTTGAATTCCTTCTCCATCACCCAAAGCGCTGCATTGTAGGCGCTGCGGAGCTTCTTCATTTCGCGTGCAAACCGCTGGCGGACGCGCGGATCGGGGTGGTCTTTAT
>JBAVAA010000506.1:0-1984 GCA_049585515.1 Terriglobales bacterium
GCCCGAAAACTAGTTCTCACGCACACTCTGAAGCGCTGGGCTATGCTCGGACGGCCCTCCGGGGCTGGATTTTGTAGAACTGGCAGTCAGTTTATTTTTTCTTCACCTCGCCCTCGAAGGAGTGTTCGGGGCTGTGGCCGGGCTCGGGGAAATCGGTGTCTGCTCCGTCCTGCATGGGGTCTGGATTGCGATGGCCGAGCTGGTCTTTCATGGAGTTGTTGCCGGATTGATTGCGTTCGTCCGGCTCTTTCGAACCTTTCTCGCGGTCGGCATCGTTTTTCAGATGGTCGCTGACGCTTTTTGGCATGGCAAAAGGCCCTCAATGTTGTTACTAAAATAACTCTCCGTTGAGGCTACTCTGAATGTTGACACCGGGCAATGCTCTATCCCGTCTTACACCTGCAAGTTGTTGTGATAGATACGATAGGTAAATTTAATAGTCGATTAACGTGTACTCCAATCTAAAATAAGACATGATTAGCAAATATAGAAAACATTATCTGTTTGCCAGTGACTTCGATCAGACGTTGACCTTTAACGATACGGGGTACGTTTTGAGCGAGATGCTGGGCATTTCTGTTGAGGAATTCGAACGCAAATCCAAAGGCATGGCAAAGCTGAACCTGGTTCAGCAGGGCGCTGAGCTTTCTTATCTTTTATTGCACGATCCCGAGTTCCATTCGCGCGTGCGGCGGGACGATCTGATCGAGGTAGGCAAGCGGATTCGCCTCAAGGAAAACATCAAACAGGTTTACGAGATACTGGACCGCAAGATCGACGGATTCCACTTTGATTTTTACGTGCTCTCGGCGGCTCCGGTGGAAGTGATCCAATCGGCGCTGGAAGGGATTGTGCCAGAGGACCACATTTTTGGCACCGAGTTTAAGTACAACGCTTCCGGCGAGATTGACAGCCTGGTGCGGGCTACTGCCGGTTATGGAAAGGTCACGCGGCTGGATCAACTCGAAGAGCAACTGGGCATTCCGGCGGACCATGTAGTGTATGTGGGCGACGGCAGTTCCGACATTCACGTCATGTTGCATGTGAATCGCCGCGACGGCTTCACCATCGCGGTGTCAGAATCGCAACTGGTGGCGCAGATCGCAAAGCGGACCGTGCTCAGTGACAACGCGTTGGCAACCCTGGTGCCGATTCTCGAAGACATCGCGGGTTGGCAGCGGACGCAGATCCGGCAGCTGTTTGACACTTACGGCTTCCTGATTCAGGGATGGGACCGGGTGCAGACGGATTGGGTAACGCTGCGTCCCAGCGGCAGCCTGGCGGAAAGCGCTAGGGCGGGCGACATTGTTTGAGCCAGGAGACTTTCGGCTTCGAGGCGTTCGAGTTCTACTCGTGGGTCGGCGCAGGCGCGGTGGCGATTCCAGCCGCAAACTCTTCCGCTGGAAACGGCGACCCTAGCACAGGCGTTAGCTTTCCGTTCCCATCGTTGAAATGGAATGCAGAGACATTCGCGGAGCCCGCATTCACGATATAAACGAGACTATAGGTCGGGTCGATCGAAACGCCATTCGGACCCAATCCTGCCGCGAAGGGCGAGCTGGATACAAGATGCAAAGCTCCGCTCTCGTCAATACTGTAGACGAAAGCGCCCGGGCCCGCGGCGACAACCACGAATTTGCCGTTACTGGACGCTGCGATTCCGGCAGTGAATTCCGCGGCCGCAAAAGGAGAGCCGGCGACGGCGGCGAGAGAGCCGTCGAAATTAATTGCGAATGCCGAGACGTTGCTTGATCCGGTATTCGCCGTGTAGACATATTGGCCCCACGGGTCGATGACCACTGAAAGGGGCCTTGTTCCGGCGGCAACCGGCTTTCCAATTTGCGTCAACTCGCCGGTCTGACTGTTGATGGAGTAAGAGTAAACGTCCCCCGATCCGGCGTTCGCGACGTAGGCAAAATGGCCAGTGGGATCAACCGCCAGAGAATACGGCCACTCTCCCGTTGCAAAGGGCGATCCTGGAACC
>JBAVAA010000507.1:0-6766 GCA_049585515.1 Terriglobales bacterium
GCGCACCGAGGAACTAGCTTCGAAAGCAGAACTGTTGCTGCAGCTCAACACGAAGCTGGAGGACAAGAACCAGGAACTCGATGCGATTGTGCATACGGCTCCCGATATCATTTTCAGCAGACAGAACGGCGGTGCCAGAGATTACATCAGCGACCGGTTTTACGAATATACCGGCGCTCCGGCGGGCTCGGCGGTAGGCTTCGGCTGGTGGGATTATCTGCATCCAGAGGATCGAGAGACAAACCAGAAGCATTGGCTGGACTGCGTCCAATCGGGCGAGAATTATGAAGCGGAATATCGCTTGCGCGATAAAGATGGAGACTATCGCTGGTTCCGCGCCCGCGCCGTGCCCATCCAGGATCATATTGGAAAGGCTGTCAGATGGTATGGCACGTGCTCCGATATTCACGACAGCAAACTGCTGGAACAATCGATTCGCGACAACAACATCAAGCTGGAAAAGATGGTCGACCGGCGGACCGACGAATTGCGCCGCCTCTCCGTCCGCCTCATGTCCGCGCAGGATCAGGAACGACGCCGCATCGCGCGCGACCTGCATGACGGACTGGGACAGGAGTTGGCTGTGGCCAAGATGGTATTGGACAAGAATCTCTTGCAGAAGGCATCGCAATCCCAAGAAGCGTGTGTTCAGGCCAGCAGCATCATCGACCGCGCGATTCAGCAGGTCAGGACGATGTCTCATCTTCTGCACCCTCCCCTGCTCGATGAAGTAGGTTTACTATCGGCGTTGACCTGGTACGCGGAAGGGCTGACCAAGCGCAGTGGGATCGAAACGCTTCTCGAGGTCGATCCTCATGATTTCCCCAGACTGGGCCCCGAAGTCGAGACGGCGGTCTTCCGTATTGTTCAAGAAGCGCTGACCAATGTGTTCCGGCACGCGGAAGCCCGGAAGGTGCGGATGACCCTGCAGCAAAAAGATGGATCCATTGTCGTTTCAGTGCTCGACGATGGTAAGGGAATCGATGAGCGAATTGCGGAATTGCGTCCGGAGAAAGTGGGAGTTGGCATCGGCGGTATGAAACAGCGCGCGCTCGAATTCGGTGGGGAGCTGCGCCTTAGTAATGCCAACCCTGGGACTCTCCTCGAACTCACCATCCCCTTCACATCCGTGGTGCGCGAGCCGAACGCAGTCTTGAACGGCTGCGTTTGATTTGCTCCTTATCTTTTCATTCGTGGCGAGACAAGCACTTCGGATCAGCGACCAGCAATTGCCAATCAGGTGAAGCCAGTAGATAGGCTGTCAAAATTCCCCATACGAAGTCCTGTAGTTGAGGTTATCCAGCACACAGGTAAGCAGGTAAACCGCTCCTCGCTTTCGCGCATCTATTCTGTGGTCGCAAGCATTCAGTATCACGCGACACGTTACTGAGGAGCGTCAATGCCGAGCCCGCAAGACTCCGCCCACGCCTTATCGCCACTTTCGTCGTCGGAAGTGCTCGAAGTTCTCTACGGAAACCGGGAACGCGCCAAATCTCAGAAAAGTAAAGGGCAAGCGACATCCCACGTAGACGAAAACGCGCCAGCCGGCCCCGACGCAATATGGGGACAATATAACAACTATCGATCCAATGGCCTGATGGGCTCTGTGGTGGTGCACGCCGCTCTCATAGGTTTGATTCTAGGAGTTACGACTCTAACTCCCAAAGTGGCGCTACAAACCGCGCCACACGAGACCGTGACATTGATTGCCCCTTCGCCGGAATCCTACGCCCTGCCGGTTTCCACGAAAATCACGAGCGGCGGAGGCGGAGGCGGGGAGCATGACCGTGTGACGGCGCCGAAAGGAAGATTGCCCAAACCGGCGCTACAGCAACTCGCTCCGCCGCAGATTATTGTTCGCAACGAGCACCCGAAGCTGGTTGTTGAGCCCACGGTGGTGGCTCCGCCTCAATTGCACTTGGCAGAAAATCGCATGCCGACCTTGGGTAACCCCGCATCCGTGGTGCTTCCTTCTGCGCCGCCCTCCAACGGCACTGGGTCGGGCGGAGGAATTGGTTCGGGTTCAGGCACCGGCGTCGGTGTAGGTCACGGTCCAGGAGTGGGCTCGGGCAGCGGCGGCGGCAGCGGCGGCGGCGTATACAAAGTCGGGGGCGGAATATCGGCTCCGCGCGCGGTTTCGACTCCAGATCCCGAATACACGGAAGCGGCGCGTAGCGCAAAGACCCAAGGGACGTGCATTCTCTGGCTGATCGTCGACGAGACCGGGCACCCCCGCAATATCCGCGTGGTCCGCGGCTTGGGAAACGGACTTGACGCAAAAGCGATTGAAGCCGTCCAGCAATGGCGTTTCCAGCCAGCCATGAAAGATGGAAAGCCGGTCAATGTGCAGATCAGTGTCGAAGTTGGATTTCATCTTTTTTAATCGACTTTTAATCGATCCGAAAAGTTCTATTTGATCCGATAAAACTCGCTTTTCTACCGGAATGCCGCGAGATTGATTTGTAAGTTTCAACTGCAAAACTTTGCTCTAAATTTGCTGGACAAGAGCAGTGCAGATTGGGTGGATCGAATCGCAACACTTTTTCCTGAAATAAGTTCCGCTTCCGTCGAAGTAACTTCTTTCCCGTCAGCCACTTTGCGAAATACAGCAAGTTCCGCAAGTGATTACAGGAGCATCCTGATGGGAGCCAAGCAATCGCTTCGCTACTCTCTTCTTCGTAACATGCATGTCCGCAGCCCATGGAAATGCAAATCGTGCCTTTCGAACCGAAGGAGACTACAGTGGCCACTTGTGCAATATCCGCGACACCAACCAATCTGCCGTTAGTAAGTGTACTTCCGCAAAAAGATGGAGTGCAGCGCGAAGAGTCCGAGGCCAGCCTGGTTCAACGGGCCAAACTGGGCGACGAGCAGGCTTTTGCCGCCCTTTACCAAATGCATAAGAAGCGCGTCTATTCGGTTTGTCTGCAGATGACGAAAGATGTCGCTGACGCCGAAGACCTGACGCAGGAAGCCTTTTTACAGGTATTTCGGAGCGTTACCTCGTTTCGCGGCGATTCGGCATTCTCCACCTGGCTTTACCGGATTGCAGTCAATACGGTGCTCATGAAGTTGCGGCGCCGTAAAACGCCGCCGCTGGTCTCACTTGATGAGCCGGTATCGGCGGACTCGCCATCTCTGAAACGTGACGTTGGGAAAGCGGATCCCCGTCTCAGCGGCGCGATTGACCGTATCGCATTGCGTCGGGCCGTAGAGGAACTGCCTTCGGGATGCCGGCAGATTTTCGATCTGCACGAGGTTGAAGGATATCAGCATCATGAGATTGCTCAACTGCTCCAGTGTTCTATCGGGAACTCCAAGTCGCAACTCCACAAAGCAAAAATGAAGATGCGCGATGTGCTGTTTCCCAAAAGGAAAGGCGTGCGAGGGCTAAAGTCCAGCGATGGCTCAGAACGCTTGACTGCATAGTTTCGCGGCTAAGAAATTGGCACATTTTAAACAAGAAGTTTTCCGGTTAAACAACAAGTTTTCCGGGCAAAGACCCGAGCGGGGACAAAGTGAGGCTAGGGGCCATTGTAGTAATAGACGAAACGATCGCGGCACTCGGTGAATCCGCCGGGCCCGCATTGGTAAGTTCTGAAAACCTGTTTCTGGAACCGCTCGCCTGCGTCGATGTTGTCGGAAAGTCGGTGCTGGAGCGTACGGTCGAGCGACTACTGCGCGCTGGCGTCGAAATTGTCACAGTTTTGGCCTCTGCCAGCGCCTTCAATCGCCTGGCTCCATTTCGGACGGGATTCGGGAAAGTGATGGTTCGGGCAGTAAATGACTTGCGGTCTGCCATTGATCAGCAATTGAGCGAGTATTCGCAGTCCGGAATCGAGCACGCATTCGTCAACTCGGCAAATGCCTATGCCGAGACCGATTTGCTGGATCTGTTCTACTTCCATCGTGAGGCCAAGCAGACAATCACGCGGACCTTCGACCGCGAGGGCGCTTTGGCACTGTCTGTGGTCGATTGCGCGCGGGCCCAGCAGCTTCCCGTCGGGGATTCCTTGAGTGATGGCGCGCGAAACAGTCCCTCCTATTTCATTCGGGAATACGTAATTCGTCTTAGCCATCCTCGCGACCTCCGCCAACTGGGCGAGGACATTCTTCGTGGACGTTGCGAGCGCGGACCGTGTGGCGAGAAGGTCCGGCCAGGCATTTGGATCGCGGACGGAGCGGAAGTAGATCGTCGAGCCCGCGTCGTGGCCCCCGCCTATATAGGCGCGGGATCTAAAGTTCTGGCGGATACCCTGATAACCCGCTTCAGCGTTATTGAAAGAGGTTGTTATATCGACTGCGGGTCGGTTATAGAGGACAGCTCCATTCTCCCCGGCACTCGCGTTGGAATTTGGCTCGATGTGTGCCATGCGATTGTTGAGGGAAGCAGAATCTTGAGCCTGCCACGCGATGTAATGATCGAGATTTCGGATCCGACCATCATCCGGTCGCTTGTTCCCATTCGCCGAGCCAGCTCGGAAATATACGTTCACGCTGAAAAGCGCGCAGCTTTCGTCGGTTCCCGGGAGTGCTTTCCCGCGCCCGATATGTGGCAACTTGGCGTTAATCCTATTCAGGAGTGAGTAACATGTACACCAAAGGGCCCGTAATAGTAATGGAGCTACCAGAAACGCTAAAGCAGTCGGGGGTGAGCGAGCTTCTATCCGACTTGCAGCCTCTTTTGGAAACCGATCGGCCGCGAATTGTCTTGGATTGCTCCAAAGTCGAGCATGTGGACAGCGCCGGCGTGGAGATGCTGATTCATTGCCTGCAAGAGGCCATGAAGCACGATGGAGACCTGAAGTTGGCAGCGGTCTCGCCAGCCTCCGCGATGATCCTGGAAATGATGCGAGTCGATCGCCTTTTTGAAGTCTTTGAAACTCCCGAGCAAGCCGCGCAAAGTTTCAACGCGCCCACGCCTGCCGTGAGTACCGAGAACCAACCTTGGTATTCCGCGGCGTTTCGAGCGTCGGAGCTCAAAGCTGCCAGCTAATAGTTGCTATTGTTGGAGGAGAGAGCTGGAGGACATCTATGGTAATAACTAAGAATGTCTTATTGCCGCTGAGCCTCGGCGCTCTGTTCTTCGCTTCTTCCAATGCACTGGCACAAGCTCCCGCAGAAGCGGCTAATCTCGACAAGCCTGCGGCGTCGAGCGAGGCGAATCAACAAACGATTGAGGCGCAGCAGCAACAAGAACAGCAACAAGAACAAAGATTGGTTCCCTTCGCCGAACTGCCGGATAGTCCCGGTTTTGTGCTTGGGAAGCCGCAAGCCGCGGCGACGGTATCGAGCGACTCGTTGCAGCAAACAGGCACGTCAACTCGGGCCTGGCTCGTGGCAATTGAGGCGCAAGCAGGCCCTCCCCCGGACCTACAGCCACCTCAACCTCCGCTGCCTATAACCGGCTCGCAGGCTTCCGCTCAGGCGCCGGTTGGCACCGCCGCCGCGGGCGCTATCCCGGCGAATGGAATCGCGGCCTCGCAACCAGCCGGCGTCGCGATCGCCCCGGCGAAACAACATCGCGTGCGCACGATCGTGCTGAGAATGGGAGCGGTGATTGGAGCGGGTGTGGCCATCGGAACAGTCGTAGCTCTAACTGAAGCCACACCCAGCAAACCTCCCGGGGCACATTAGACTCCAGAGTCTAAGAGATACTGATATGTAACTCGCGCCATCGCGAATAGGAAATGAGTTATGACCATTGTGAGCTTCTCTGGAATCGACGGCGCGGGCAAGAGCACCCAGATCATGGAGTTCGAATCGTGGCTACGCTATGCCGGACTGCGCACCACACTCGTCACCTTTTGGGATGATGTCGTGGTATTGTCCCGCGTCCGCGAATTTCTAAGTTACAAGATATTTAAGGGGGACCAAGGCGTCGGGAGTCCGGAAAGACCTGTGAACCGGCGCGATAAGAACGTAACTTCATGGCTGATTACTTGCCTCCGTTGTTGCTTCTACCTTCTCGACGCACTCCATCTGCGTTGGAGGGTTCGCGGAATGCGCAAAAGCAAAACAAGCAAGAGCGGCGCCGACGTGGTGATTTTTGACCGGTACATTTACGATGAACTCGCCAACCTTCCCTTAACCCGCCGCATGGCGCGCGTTTTCGTGTGGGTTCTCTTGAAGCTGATTCCCACTCCCGATGTTGGTTACGTGATCGATGCGGACCCAGCCGCCGCGCGCGCGAGAAAGCCAGAGTATCCAGTGGAATTTCTGCTTCGCAATCGTGAGGCCTACGCAACCCTGACTCGCCTGGCGGGCGATATCGCGGTGATCGAACCTGGTCCCATCGAGATCGTGCAAGGCAAAATCAGGCAGGAAATGCTGCGAGCCCTGTGGACCGGAAGAAAATCTGCTTTGGCCCTGAGCCATTCGTAACGTGAGCCGGCGCCAGTGAGAGATATCGCCGAGTCGGACCGCGCCGCCCATAATCATGCCGTAGTTCGCTGGTCAAGCCAACATATTCCCCGGTGAAGTCATCGAATCATGATTGTTGGGAGAGCCGGGAAATAAATGAAGATTTGTCTGGTAACCGCTTTTCCCCCCAGCCAGGGCGGGCTCAGCGAATATGGACTCCACATAGCGGAGGAACTACGCCGCGACCCCTTTCTTAGCCTCACCATCCTTGCCGATCGGCTCTCTCCCTCCCAACCGGAGCTGAACGGTTTTTCCGTGCTCCGCTGCTGGTCCTTCAACGATCCAGGGAGTTCGATCCGGCTTCTAAGCACAGTGAAAGAACTCAAGCCCGACGTGGTTTGGT